>NZ_CATNHH010000003.1:0-232831 GCF_950098555.1 Citrobacter sp. T1.2D-1 | reverse complement strand
ACGATAACCAACTGGCGATGTTATTCACCCTGGCCAACCTGTTTCGGGTGGACCAAATGATACGTCAGTGGGAGAGATCTCAGTAAAAACCGGAAATAACGCCAGAAATGGTGGAAAAAATAGCCTAAATAGGCTGATTCGATGTGTTTGCGGGAAAAAAATCGGCCCAGATCCGCGAAATTTTAATCAGCGAGTCAGCTTGGGAAGAAATGACCTGCTTATTCGCACCTTCCATAGCAGAAAAAAACGGACAAATTATTAGCGCTGGCTCGCATTTCTCCTGTTTATCGGCAATTAATGTTCCATAAAGGAACAAAAATTCTTTTCTACGTTCCGTTATGGAATCAATTTTGACGGCATTTTATTTTGCGCCCGCTCAGCCAGAATCACTACATCGCCGGGCTACCCTTATAGACAGGCGACCTCCCCCTACCCTACGGAGCATAAACAATGAAAAAACTGATTAACCGTGTGGAAGATGTACTGAGTGAACAGCTTATCGGCCTGGCGAAGGCGCATCCTGAACTGACGCTGCACCAGGACCCGGTCTATGTCACCCGCGCTGATGCACCGGTCGCCGGCAAAGTGGCGCTGCTCTCCGGCGGCGGCAGCGGACACGAACCGATGCACTGCGGCTACATCGGCCAGGGCATGCTCTCCGGCGCCTGTCCGGGGGAAATTTTCACCTCGCCGACGCCGGACAAAATGTTCGAATGCGCGATGCAGATTGACGGCGGCGAAGGCGTCCTGCTGATTATCAAAAACTATACCGGCGACATCCTGAATTTTGAGACCGCCACCGAGCTGCTGCACGAAAGTGGCGTTAAGGTTACCACCGTCGTGGTGGATGACGACGTGGCGGTAAAAGACAGCCTCTATACCGCCGGACGCCGCGGCGTCGCCAATACCGTGCTGATTGAAAAACTGGTCGGCGCCGCCGCCGAACGCGGCGACTCGCTGGAAGCCTGCGCTGAACTGGGCCGCCGTTTAAATAACCTTGGTCACTCGATTGGCATCGCGCTGGGCGCCTGCACCGTACCGGCCGCCGGACAGCCCTCCTTTACCCTGAAAGATGATGAGATGGAGTTCGGCGTCGGCATCCATGGCGAGCCGGGTATCGACCGCCGCCGCTTCAGCTCGCTCGACCAAACCGTCGATGAGATGTTCGATACCCTGCTGGAAAACGGCGCATACAGCCGCACGCTGCGCCAGTGGGATAACGTCAAGGGAGCGTGGCAGGAAGTGAAACAGAGCAAAACCGCGCTGCAAAACGGCGATCGGGTTATCGCGCTGGTCAATAACCTCGGCGCCACCCCGCTTTCCGAACTGTACGGCGTTTACAACCGCCTTGCCCAGCGCTGCGAAGCGTCCGGCATTGTGATTGAACGCAACCTCATCGGCAGCTACTGCACCTCGCTGGATATGGCGGGTTTCTCCATCACCCTGCTGAAAGCGGATGATGACACGCTGGCGTTATGGGACGCCCCGGTCCATACCCCAGCGCTGAACTGGGGAAAATAAGGAGCACGACATGTCACTGAACAGAACGCAAATCGTCGACTGGCTGTACCGCTGTGGCGACATTTTCACCAAACAGAGCGATTTTCTCACCGGCCTTGATAAAGAGATCGGCGACGCCGACCACGGCCTCAATATGCATCGCGGCTTCAGCAAAGTGGTCGAAAAGCTGCCGTCGATCGCCGATAAAGACATCGGTTTTATTCTCAAGAATACCGGGATGACGCTGCTTTCCAACGTCGGCGGCGCCAGCGGCCCGCTGTTCGGCACCTTCTTTATCCGCGCCGCCCAGGTCACCCAGGCGCATCAGAGCCTGACCCTCGACGAGCTTTATCAGATGATCCGCGAAGGCGCGGACGGCGTCGTCAACCGTGGTAAAGCGGAGCCGGGCGATAAGACGATGTGCGACGTCTGGCTGCCGGTGGTGGAATCCCTGCGTCATTCCAGCGAGCAACATCTGTCTATCCCTGCCGCGCTGGATGCCGCCTGCGAAGTGGCCGAGCGCGCCGCCCACGCCACCATCACCATGCAGGCGCGTAAAGGCCGCGCCAGCTATCTCGGCGAGCGCAGCATCGGGCATCAGGATCCCGGCGCGACCTCGGTGCTGTTTATGGTTCAGATGCTGGCTGCCGCCGCCAAAGAGTAAGGAAATCGCGATGGTAAACCTGGTTATTGTTTCTCATAGCGCCCGGCTGGGCGAAGGTGTCGGAGAACTGGCCCGGCAGATGTTAATGAACGATGGCTGTAAGCTGGCGATCGCCGCCGGGATCGACGATCCCGACAGCCCGATCGGCACCGATCCGATTAAAGTCATGGAGGCGATCGAATCCGTCGCCGATACCGACCATGTTCTGGTGATGATGGATATCGGCAGCGCCCTGCTCAGCGCCGAAACCGCCCTCGATCTGCTCGATCCGGCGATGGCGGCAAAGGTGCGGCTGTGCGCCGCGCCGCTGGTCGAAGGGACGCTGGCGGCCACCGTCAGCGCCGCCTCCGGCGCCGGGATCGACAAAGTTATCGCCGATGCCATGAACGCCCTGGAAGCCAAGCGGGTTCAGCTGGGTTTACCTTCGCACACGCCTGACGCCGCCGCCCCAACGCTTGCTGACGACGGCGATGCTAAATCGGTTTCAGTCATTATTAACAATCACAACGGCCTGCACGTGCGTCCGGCATCAAAGCTGGTCGCCGCGCTGGCGGGTTTTAACGCCGACCTGGTGCTGGAGAAAAACGGCAAATGCGTCACCCCGGACAGTCTGAATCAAATCGCTCTGCTACAGGTGCGCCGCCACGATAAGCTGCGCCTGCTGGCCCGCGGTCCGGACGCCGATGCGGCGCTGGCGGCGTTTCAGGCGCTGGCCGCCGATAACTTCGGCGAGTCACCGGAGGCGCAGCCGACAGCGGAACCCGCCATACCTGCGCGTGTTGAAGGCGCCGCGATGCTTTATCCGCTGGCGCCGATCCAACCGGCGCTCCCCGCCGCCGCCGACATCGCCCGCGAGCAGCAGCGCCTGCGCCAGGCGATCGACCAGACGCTGGCCGATCTCAATGCGCTCACCGAGCTGGCGGAACACAAATTTAACGCCGATATCGCGGCGATCTTCGCCGGTCATCACACCTTGCTCGACGATGAAGATCTGTTTGATGCCGCCAACGATCGCCTGCTCACCGAACAGTGCTCGGCGGAATGGGCGTGGCATCAAGTGCTGATGGAGCTCAGCCAGCAGTATCGTCAGCTGGATGACGCCTATCTGCAGGCCCGTTATATCGATGTCGACGATATTCTGCAGCGCACGCTGCGCCATCTGCAGGGTATTAAGGAGACGCTGCCATTCGCCAGTGAGCCGACGATTATTATCGCCGACAATATTTATCCCTCGACTGTACTCCAACTGGATGCCAGCAAGGTCACCGGCCTGTGCCTGCGCGACGGCAGCGAACAGTCCCACGGCGCGATTATCGCCCGCGCGGCGGGGATCGCCTGGCTATGCCAGCAGGGCGAAGCGCTGAATGATATTCAGCCTGGCGAAGCCATCACGCTCGATATGCGTCTGCAACGTCTTATTCGTCGCTAAATCCACTTTGACCGTTACCACTCCGGGGGCCCGCCTCCGGAGGGTGAGTTTTCGCTTACTGATCAGGAACCACTATGTCTCAATTCTTTTTTAACCAGCGCGCCAGCCTCGTTAACGACGTGATCGAGGGAACCATTATTGCCAGCCCGTGGAACAACCTCGCCCGCCTGGAGAGCGACCCGGCGATCCGTGTAGTGGTACGCCGCGATCTGAATAAAAACAACGTGGCGGTGATTTCCGGCGGCGGCTCCGGCCATGAACCGGCGCACGTCGGCTTTATTGGTAAAGGCATGCTGACCGCCGCGGTCTGCGGCGATCTGTTCGCCTCGCCGAGCGTCGATGCGGTACTCACCGCGATTCAGGCGGTGACCGGCGAGGCGGGCTGTCTGCTGATCGTTAAAAACTACACCGGCGATCGGCTTAACTTCGGCCTCGCGGCGGAGAAAGCACGCCGTCTTGGCTATAACGTAGAGATGCTGATCGTCGGCGACGATATTTCGCTGCCGGATAACAAACAGCCGCGCGGTATCGCCGGGACTATTCTTGTGCATAAGGTGGCGGGCTATTTCGCCGAGCGCGGCTTCAACCTCGCCACCGTCCTGCGTGAAGCGCAGTACGCAGCCAACAACACCTTCAGCCTGGGTGTTGCGCTTTCCAGCTGTCATCTGCCGCAGGAAGCGGAAAGCGCGCCGCGCCATCAGCCCGGCCACGCCGAGCTGGGGATGGGCATCCACGGCGAACCGGGAGCCTCGACGATCGCGACCCATAACAGCGCGGAAATCATGCAGATTATGGTAGAGAAGCTGACCGCCGCCCTACCTGAAACCGGCCGCCTGGCGGTGATGCTCAATAATCTCGGCGGCGTGTCGGTGGCCGAGATGGCGATTCTGACCCGCGAGCTGGCCAACACCCCACTCCATGCGCGCGTTGACTGGTTGATTGGCCCGGCTTCGCTGGTAACGGCGCTGGATATGAAAGGCTTCTCGCTGACCACTATCGTGCTGGAAGAGAGCATTGAAAAGGCGCTGCTGTCGGATGTCGAAACCGCCAGTTGGCAGAAGCCGGTGCAGCCGCGGGCTGTTAATATCATGCCGTCCGCGCTCGCCAGCGCACGCGTCGCCTTTACGCCATCGGCCAACCCGCAGGTGGGCGATTACGTGGCGCAGGTGACCAGCACCCTCTCCGGCCTCGAAACCCATCTCAACGCGCTTGACGCCAAAGTGGGCGACGGCGATACCGGCTCCACTTTCGCCGCTGGCGCGCGTGCGATTGCCGCTCTATTGCAACGCCAGCAACTGCCGCTCAATGATTTACCCACGCTGTTCGCGCTAATTGGCGAACGCCTGACGGTGGTGATGGGCGGCTCCAGCGGCGTATTGATGTCGATTTTCTTCACCGCCGCCGGGCAGAAGCTGGAGCAAGGCGCCAGCATGGCGGAAGCGCTGAACGCCGGTCTGGGGCAGATGAAATTTTACGGCGGCGCCGATGAGGGCGACCGGACGATGATTGACGCTCTACAGCCGGCGCTGGCGGCGCTGCTGGCCGAACCGGATAATCTGCAGGCCGCTTTCGCCGCGGCGCAGGCCGGCGCGGATCGCACCTGCCAGTCGAGCAAAGCCGGCGCCGGACGCGCCTCCTATCTCAATAGCGAGAGCCTGCTCGGCAATATGGACCCCGGCGCCCACGCGGTGGCGATGGTGTTTAAGGCGCTGGCGGAACGCTAAGCCTCACCCGGTGGCGCTGCGCTTACCGGGGCGACATAACACCATTGAAAGGTAGCCCGGAGAAGGCGCAACGCGCCGCCATCCGGGTTTACCACACTGCCGATTATTTGCTATGCCAGTACGCCTGCGAACGCACCAGTTGCTGATCGATACTCGGCTCCTCAAAGCGCGCCAGCAGCGATTTCACCACGCCGCCTTCTCCGGTCAGCCAGATAAAATAATCTTCTGACGGCACCTTGACCTGAGCCAGCCGCTCGGCGACGAACGCCGGGTTGTGGCCTACCACCCATTCGATATTAAAGCCGTCGAGATCCGCCAGATAATCTTTATACGAAGCATCCGCGACGGTGACGATGGCCGTCACCTGCGGCGTCACCGGCAGCTGACGTAATCCCAGCAGGCGACGGCGCAGCGCCGGCATGCCCGACTCGTCACAGACATAAAGCTGCCAGGCGTAATCTTCCGGCACCACCAGCGAGCCGGGCGCACGCCCTCGCCCCAGTTAATGCCTTCGTCGGTCACTTCCGGCGGCGTAAATACGCTGCCCGCCTGCGGGAAAAACAGTTTGGTGTGGTCGTCAAAACCTTGTGAAACAAAGCCATCCAGCGCCTCGCCCCCCAGCACGATCCGCTGGAACGCCTGGCCGATACGCTCAACGCGCAGCACGGTTAATTCGCGAAAACGTAGTTCGTTACGCACGCGCTGTGGGTAGCGTGAGGTGTTTTTTGTCATTTTTTCGCCTTCGTGAAGATAATACGATATATCTAAATTTATTTTTAAATGATAATGATTGCTAATCAAAAAGATTGCAAGCACTTTTTTGATATAGTCAGCTTGAGATTAAACAGCTATCAGCAACCCATAAAAACCATTAATAATCATCAAATTAAACAAAAATTATTTTATAGACTTGCAAGTCGATAAACTTTAGATATGAATTAGATATATCTAAATAACATCAGGAGACGATGATGCAAAACCATCATGAAGGTTGCTGTAAACATACAGAGCACCAACACGAAGGCTGCTGCAAGGGTGAAGGACATCACCACGAAAGCCGCCACAGTGAGCACCATGCAGGCTGCTGCAAAAGTGAAGAGCATCGCCACGCAGGCTGTCACCAGAAACATCACCACGAACAGGGTGCGGACGCCGCCACGGTCGCGGCGGAGGTGGTGGTCGTCGCCAGTGCATCTCCGTCACTAACAACGAAGTCGCTGCCGACGAACAGAAAAAATTGCGCGAACAGGGCTTAAGGCCTGGAGATCCTGATTGGGAAAAGTGGGGGATCTGTGATTATATCACCAAACCACGTGTACAAGCTGCTATCACAGGCAAAACGCCGAATGAACAACCGATTAAGGGCAATTATAGGTTTACAGACGAGTTCCCAATGTCTGACGGTTTTGAGGAAAATGCCGAGTTTTTCACTCTGACCTACGAAGCTGAGAAGTCGGTTAGCCACAACTTGGCCTTTGTTCGCATTGCGCCGTTGCTATGGCTACGCGCGGGTGCGCGCGGCGAACGTATTGAAAAAATACCGGGTATACGGATTTAATGGTTGATGGGGCACCTTCACCCCATCAATCTGATACCACCCTCAGATGGTTGATAGATCGACTCCGTAGTTGAGTTCCTCTGCGAAGTCCGGCAGTCCGTAACCGATGGTTTTCTTGTAGAAAGGAGAGACCTTCGCAGTCGGTGCCTTCTTCTTGTGCTTCGTGGTGTAGAGCATTCGTGCCCGCATCACCTCGAAGGAGTAACCGCGCCCTTCACGGTTCTTGTCCTTGGCCAGTCGGTTGATGGACTCCGTGTAAGCGTTGGTGACGGGCATGTCCGTCTCGAAGTAGGTCATGGTCTCTTCGCGCCAGTTTCCCACTGCCCTGACCAGATCGCTCCAGACTTCCTTTTGGCCCTTCGGGATGGTGGCTATCCACTCGTCCAGGGCGGCTTCTGCCTGGAGCCGTGTGGTGGCGTCCCAGATGCCGTAGAAGCGCTCCTTGTGCTCGTAGGCGGCCAGCAGTTGCGGGAACGCGCCTGTCCAGGTCTCCATGATGAGGCGCTCCCGGTCTGAGACTTCGTGAGCGCGTTTCAGCAGGATTTTCCGGTCTCCCTTGAGAGTCCGGCTCTGGGACGGTTTCAGCTCCTTTCTGAGGCCCTTGCGCACTCTCTCTAGGGCATCGTTGGCCATGCGCACCACATGGGACTTATCGACCACGATACGGGCCTGGGGCAGCACAGCCTTGACCGCTGCCCGGTAGGGGTTCCACATGTCCATGCTGACGATCTCGACCTTCTGCCGGTCTTTCAGCTTCATCAGGTAGTTGGTCACCACGTCCTGGCGGCGGGTGGCCAGCAGGTCGAGCAGGGTTCGCTCCTCAATGTTGGTCAGAATGCAGCGGTAGCGCTTGTTCAGGTATAGCTCGTCAATGCCCAGGATGCGGGGCGTCTCGAAGCGGTGCCAGCGCCCCAGGAACTCGGCGCGGGCGTTGAAGATGTCGCGCACCGTCTTCTCGTCCAGGCCGGTCTGTGCCGCCACAAAGGTGTAGGGGTGGTTGAAGGATTCCTTCTCCACGTACTCATGCAGCCGCAGTGTCATACGGAATCCGTCCACCATCTCCGGTAGCTGGGGCCTGAATGTTGTCTTGCAGGCCCGGCAGGTGTATCGGCGGCGGACCACCCAGAGAGTGACCCGCTTGCCGTGGATGGGCAGATCACGATAGGGAACGTCACGCTTGCCGAACCGTACGAACTCACCCTGCACGCCGCATTCCTCGCAGGCGATGGGATCGGGCACGTCCACCTGGAAGTGCATTTCGTCGTCGGTTGATTTGCAGCCCAGTACTTGGTATTGCGGCAGGTGAAGGATGTTGTCGGGAAGTTCGGTCATGGTGTTGTATAGGCGTAGGTGTCAGTCAGATCCATCCGACTCGGCATTGGTGTTTGCTTTTTTACCCAACAAGCTGCTGGAAACGAAAAGTAAGGCACCGAGGACAATTGCAATATCAGCCAGGTTGAAGGCCGGCCAATGCCAGTCTCGCCAATAGAAATCAAAGGAATCCACAACATAGCCGCGAAAGACCCGGTCAATCAGGTTGCCCATGGCGCCACCGAGGATAAGACTGTAAGCGATGGCTTCTCCTTTATGACGATTTTCAAGGATCAGCTTGATCAGAAAAATCGAGACCACTACCGCGATTCCGATAAAAAAGTAGCGCTGCCAGCCTCCACCATTCGCAAAAAGACTGAATGCGGCACCGGTGTTCCATAGGTGCACCCAGTTAAAGAACGGGGTCACCGAAACATACTCGCCATAGGCCATTGATTGCTGCACCAGCCACTTTACAGCCTGATCAGACGCTGCCAGCAGGCCCGATATGGACAATAGGGCATACGGCGAGAGCTTTTTGCCAATAATGAGCATTATTTAACCCTTCAACGCCAAAATGCGTCTGGCACCGTTAAGTACAATGCCCCCCGCGATGGTGCCGATAATCAGATCCGGATAATTGGAACCGGTCCACGCGACCAGGGCGCCGGCGGTGATGACCCCCAGGTTGATCACCACGTCGTTGGCCGAGAATATCCAGCTTGCCTTCATGTGCGCCCCGCCTTCCCGATGTTTGGATATGAGCAGCAGACAACTGGTATTGGCAATCAATGCGACGAATGCGATAGCCATCATCACCAGCGATTCAGGCTCACTACCGAATACAAAGCGTCTCACCACCTCTACGAGCACGCCCACAGCCAAGATCAGTTGCAGTACACCAGCAAGATGCGCGGCACGTACCTGCATTTTCACGCTATGTCCAACCGCATAAAGGGCAAGCCCGTACACCGCCGCATCGGCAAAATTGTCCAGGGATTCTCCAATCAGGCCGGTGGACCGGGCGATCAGACCGGCAGTCATTTCCACCACTAACAGAAGTGCATTGATGCCGAGCAACCAGCGCAGGGTCCCGGATTCTTGCTTAGCAGAAGCTGCCGAAAACTCGGCGGCCTTGATGGTCTCCGGATTTGCAGCGACGGTTTCCTGAAGCGAGGCGCCTAGCCCCAAGGTCTTCAGTTTCGAGGTGACGGGCTCGACCTCGCCGTCATGCACGACCTTCAGCCGGCGGTTCGACAAGTCGAAGGACAGCGCCCGAATCTCCTCAAAGCCGTTCAGGGCTAGGCGAATCATTCGTTCTTCTGATGGACAGTCCATCTTCGGCACGGCATAAACACTGACCCATCTCCCTGGCGCCTCGGAGGAGGCCTGTATATCGGTATCCGCTGCGGACGTTGCATCACCGCCACAGGCGCCACCACAGGATTTGCTCATGATACGACTCCACTTGAACAATGTTGTGGTACCATTTAAAACTATAAAGCTACTATAAGGTCAATAGAGTAAAGAATCCGTTGGGGAGGAGGCTGATGCGCATTGGTCAGTTGGCGCAGTTGGTAGGGGTCGAAACACAGACGATCCGCTTCTATGAACAGCAGGGCTTGTTGCCGCCGCCTGATCGGCAGGACAACGGTTACCGTGTCTATACCGAGAAGCATGGTGAGGGGCTGGCCTTCATCCGTCGCTGCAGAATCCTGGGCCTGTCACTGGCTGAGATTCACGAACTACAGAGCTATCAGGACGACCCTCATCAGCCTTGTACCGCCGTCAACGCCTTGCTCGATGATCACATCTCTCATGTGCGGTCGCAGATAACCGCTCTGCAAGCGCTTGAGAAACAACTCGTTTCACTGAGAGCGAGTTGCAACGATGACCGGGAAGTTGAGGCGTGTGGGGTTCTTGCTGGAATTAGCGAAGGAAACATGCACCAGCAGTAGGTGAAGCATCAACCAGATAATCCGATGAGATGCCGGTCTGTCTCACTCTCATGCAAAGGTAAGATCAACCATTTAATCCGCTTACCCAAAATACCTACTAAAGGATGGGAAGTGACCGATGCGTACGGTCTACTGCTAGATGTAGACCAAGCAACCCCATTCATTGAAGCCATTGATACCTCCAGTGGCGTGTGCGTGGCTTTCATCGTTACTGATGATGACCGTCACTTCCAGTCTGTAACAAAACGTTTGCCAAAAGATGTTGAACCAGTGCGGTTATACGAGTCGTACCTGACCAATTTCAGCTTCACCAGTGGGGAATGGACAGAATGAAATTTACTCTCAAGGACTATCAGCGCGATGCGGTACATGATGCTCTGGCGAATCTCAGGAAGGCTCGACGTTACTGGCACAACGAGAGCGACAAAAGCGCCTTCTCTTTAACGGCTGTAACCGGTGCGGGTAAGACCGTCATGGCTGCTGCTGCATTTGAAGCATTGTTTCATGGTGACGACGAATTTAATTTCGATGCAGATCCCGGCGCGGTGGTGATCTGGTTCAGTGATGATCCAGCACTGAATGAGCAAACCCGTTTTCGCCTGATGGAGGCGAGTGACCGTATCAACTACAACGATATGGTGGTAGTTGAACATCCCTTCAGTCGGCGTAAGTTTCAGGCTGGAAAAATCTATTTCCTTAACACGCAGAAGTTTGGCAAAAAAAGCCTCCTGGTGCGCGGGTTCGATGATAAAGGCGGCCTTTTCGAAGCAGCCCCTGATGCACAGGCTTATACGCTGTGGGATACCATCCAGAACACCATCGAAGACCCGGATCTGACCCTTTACTTAGTGCTGGATGAAGCGCACAGAGGGATGGGCTCGTCAACGGCTTCCAGTGAAGCTGCTAAGAGTACTATTGTACAACGGCTTATCAATGGTTCGGCTGGAGTGAAGGGTATTCCAGTAGTGTGGGGTATTTCCGCCACAGTTGAACGTTTCGACAAAGCCATTGCCAATGCTGGTCATCATGTCAAACTGCCGAATGTGGTGGTTGACCCCGCTAAAGTGCAGGAATCTGGACTTATCAAGGACGATATCATTCTGGGTGTGCCTGATGAAGCTGGTGACTTCGATACCGTGTGGGTACGCCGTGCTGCCGACAAACTCAGGGAAGCGACCGATGCCTGGGCAGAGTACGCAAGACAGCAGGAAACCGTGCGCGAAGTAGTGCCGCTAATGGTATTCCAGGTACCTAATACGCCTGACCCGAATGAGGTGGGGCGTTGGCTGGATACGTTATTCTCCCGTTATCCTGAATTGTCCATTGACAGTGTTGCTCATGTCTTCGGTGAACACACCACACAACGTTTCGGCCAACATCAGGTGCCTTATATTGAACCGCAGCGGGTGCAGGAATCAACCTGGATGCGAGTACTGATTGCTAAAGATGCCATCAGCACTGGCTGGGATTGCCCACGTGCCGAAGTGATGGTTTCCTTCCGCGCAGCCAGCCACAGGACGCATATTACGCAATTGTTGGGGCGTATGGTGCGTACTCCATTGGCGAGACGTATTCCGGGTAATGAGCGTTTAAACTCTGTAGAATGCCTGTTGCCCAAGTTTAATACCAATACCGTGAGAGATGTCGTCAATACCTTGTTTAAGGGCGATGATACCTCTCCTCCAAGCGGACGCATCCTGGTTAACCCTGTGGAGATGAAACCTAACCCGGCTGCTTCAGCTGAAGTATGGGAAGCATTTGAAGCGCTACCTTCTCAAACCCGACCACAGAAAGGAGCCAGACCCGCCAGACGTCTGACCGCGCTGGCACAGGAACTGGTTGATGACGGCATTCTTGATGGGGCAGTCAGGAAATCCCATGCTGCTTTGCACGCTGTTCTGGACAAGTTCCAGATAGAAAATGCCGAGAAAATCAAAAACAAACGCAATGCAGTGCTCGTCGTAGATGGTAAGGCTGTGGTTGCCAGCCTCAAGAACAAAGCAATGACCTTCAACGAATTCTGGGAGGAGGCGGACGTAACGGTGATTGATGACGCCTACCGGCGTGCAGCCCGAATTTTCAGCCCGGATGTTTCACGTACCTATGTCGAATATCTGGCCGGTAAGGTTGCGGATCGAGAAGAGGATGCAGAGGAATATCTGGAAGCAATCATGGAGGCTCGTGTTACCGTTGCTGGCATGGGGCTGGTGATGGAGGTGCAGGATTACTTCGATGGCGAGGCCGATAGACTGGCGAAGGCGTGGCTGGCCGAGTACACACCGCAAATCAAGTCGTTGAAAGATGAGCGTAAAGAGGCCTATCGTCAAATCGTCGAAATGAGTACCGAACCGCAGGATGTGGATCTGGTCAGGCCGGCGAACAAGTTTGAAATGACCAGGGTGCGTGAAGGTGAAAAGGAAGCTGACCTTCCAGTCTGGAAACACCATTTGTTGTGTGACGAAAACGGGATCTATCCGGCTCTGTTGAACCATTGGGAAACCAAGGTTTTTGAGATCGAAACCAAACGTGAAGGATTTGCTTTCTGGTATCGTAATCCACAGTACACAGGGCAGTCGTCACTGGGAATCGCTTATGTTGAAGCTGAACAGTACAAGATTGTTCGTCCCGATTTCCTGTTCTTTGCCGAACAGGATGGCAAAATGGTTGTGGACCTGGTAGATCCACATAGCCTACATCTGGCTGATGCTTTGCCCAAACTGAAAGGACTTGCGCTATATGCCGAACATCATTCTGATGCTTACAGGCGAATCGAATCTGTCGCCGAAGTAAAGGGTAAATTACGAGTGTTAGATTTGAAACGGCAGGATGTGCAGGATGCTGTTGCTACCGCTGAAAATGCAGAAACGTTATTTAGTAGCGGACTTGCTGATGACTATCAGTAATCTATAGAAAATTGCGTAACGAAACTGCATTTTAGTAATTTTTTGAAACAATACAAATAAGGCCTTCTCACTGAGAAGGCCATTACCGACTTACAGTTCGATTTGGCTACAGCCGAAGTTACGGTCTCCTTCACCAAACACTTTGCTTTCAACTTTGGTCAGGTAGTCCAGTCGGGTTAACAGCGCCTGGTAGTTCTGCTGGAAGTCAGTACTATTGGTGTCTAGCACATACTTACAGTTTTCAGGAAAATGGACCAGACCAGGGTGATCGTCTCTCTCCAGTCTCAGGGCGCTGTACCAGGCTCCTGTGATCATCCCTCTAAGGTTATCGTCCTGATCGTAATCCCCGAGGTGGTAGTAAGCGTCTTTGTTGAACAACAGGCAAATGTGATAGTGGCATTTACCTGATTCAGAATACTCTTTCGCCCATATAATAAATAAAGGGCAACGGTAGATGCGTTTATCCTCACGCACCTTACGGGTACGGTCAGCCTCCAGCTTAGCTCTGAGGGATTCACGCATCCGGGATATCACCCCAGGTTCCAGGTTAGGGAAGCAACAAATATTGTCACCGTCATCAACTATCTTCGGATAGTGGAGATCGACACGTACAGCAATTAACCTAGGATACCGGTTAGTCAAATAACATAATAATTTATTAATCTTACTCTGATATTCGAGGATATGTACTCCATGAGTACCTTGATATGTTTTCATAATATATACCTGTAGTTGGTCCTACGGTCTATAGCAGACCGTATAGGGATGCCATACAGGTAGGGCTATTCATGGTCACTGTTGTCGGTATATACTGGTATCAGATTTTAGTACGGACATACTGATCTGATTACTACTCTTACTGATTAATACTGGCTAATACAGGTAGTAAGGGTATACAACGCCATTATAATACCTATCCAACATCTAAATCTGAGACGAAGGTAGCCCCAGCCTGTGATGGCTGTTTAAAAGTCACTCTGCAATTAGCTTCGAGAAAAAATAATATTTCTGATGGAATCAAACCAAATCAGTGGTCTCCACAGGCTGGATAAATATAGTTTTACCTCGCTTCGCAGCCATTATCTTACGCTGTGAGTAAAGAGTGCTTAGTAATTCGCTCACTGTCGCTTTGTTTCTGAACCGATTGGGGCCATACTGCAATATCGTGTTTTTTCTGAGATAAGGGATCGTATTTCTCACGCAATATTCTTTTATCCAACAGTAAAGATCGTGAGCCTCTGAGCCTACAAGTGTCGATTCTTGCTGTTTTGAGAAAAGCCTTACATACTCGTCCACGTACCATGAAATTATCTGTATGGCTGCTTCAACAGCAATGAGTGAAATATCTCCGCCACTCCCCTCGAAGTAGTGCAGTAAAGCAGCTACTCTCGCCATATTCTCTGTGACCTTAGAAGCATAGTCTTTGAAGTCAGAAAGAAAACCAAGCATCCCCATCTCAGATTCAACTTTATTATAAAACTCAATCATTCGTTGTTCCGCCTCAGGACAAAAAAAGAGGCATTCCCGTTTATTTTCATCATGTCGTATCATATTTTCAGTGATGATCTCCATCAATCGTTGGTGGAATACTGGCAAATGTTCGGTTGAAGTCACTGGGCTGGTAATTTTCCTGTAACCCTGGGTTGAGTCTGGCTGACAGAGCAAGGCGCGGGCAAAAAAACCTATCCCTTTAGCCATCTCTCCATTAGACTCCTGATATGCTCTAAAAATAACAGGTTGTAGCATTGCAGACAGAGTAACTCTGGCATCCTTAATAAATTGTTCCGGGCTACATTTCCTTTCCACTGAAAATGTTGAGCCATCCCACATTTTGTTGATGAAAGGCAGATCATTTAGTGTATGACCTTTAAATATGGTGCCTGCTTCATCGGAAGTTATGCCAATAGCCCGCCATTGACCACAGAGAAACTGTTTAATCGCCGCCGGAGTGGCATCATTAAACATCAACTTGTACCTTACTGGCTCTTCCGGGCGGTTTTCCATAAGAGCTTTTAATTGTGCTTCAGTCGCGGAAGAATCTTTATTTCGCCTGATCTCCGATTTCAGCTTTGATGTTAACGCCTTTTGTTGGGTATTAAACACTTGCATGTTATTTTCCCAGGTTTCATAATCCCTCATGTATTGTATAAACTTTTGTTCCTCCAAATCGTACAGCGGCTTCATTAATGCTTTATCCACACTGCTTTTCCTTTCTCCAGAATCAGCCAGTGTCAGCAAAAATAAAGATACGGGACTACGCAAATGATTAAACCGGCAAACATCAATCCCGTTTTGACTGGCAAGGGAAATAGCACCAAGGGCAGATGCGGCAACTAGCGCTAATGGTGCCTGTGTATTTTGAGTTACCTCATAAACCGCATTTCTGATAATCAATGGCAGTACTTGTACAGGGAACGGACGACTAATAAGCATGAAAACCTCTGTATAGATTAAGGATAAATTTATTTCACCTTAGCGGCTATTCCGCTATTAGTAGCGGAAATAGCAAGATGAAACCGTGTTCATTAAAGATAAAACGAACCGAAAACACGACTTTTTGATTAACGAATGCTGATCCAGCAAAGAAGATCACTCAGCAGCCAGGCACAAGATTTTGGCCCAATCGACTTACGTAAAGGGAAGCGGCCTGCTCGTTCAAGTTTCCATGCTGTAGATCGTGATACTGATGTGATACGCTGGCGTTCACGTTCACGAACCAGACGATCTGACCTCTCGCCATAGTTCTGTAAAGCCTGTAAACGCTGCTCGGGGGTAGGTTGAGTAAAAGAATTGTGCATGATTGCCTCCTGTGGTTTCGATGGAGACAATCATGTTTCAGGACGGGAGATTTGGAAAGTGATGCACTTTTGGAGATGCGCTTAGTAAGCGCTTAGTTTTTGGGTTTCTTAAGCCACTTTCTGACATCACTTGTAGTGAATGCGACCGGGAACTGAAAATCGTCCGAGGCCGCCAATTTGTTGAGTTCATCTGCAATTATAGCGGTTTTACTTTTGGAGCCACTTCCATATTTTTGACTGAACATAGTCATAAACAAATATAGACCTTTTATTTTTTCGCCCTTAATTCTTTGCCTTCTATCTGTAAATGCAGCTGGTTTTTCAAACCATTCAAGAAGTGTACTTTCTGATATATTTGCTTTCCACATTTCATCATAATCAACTTTAAATTTACTGACAACAGGAACGCCATTGTTCCTCACGACAGTTTCATGCATAAGCAAACAAACAGCAAAATTCTCTTTTTTAGTTTCAAAAACAGCCTCTTTTGATTTTTTCTCAACTGTTACGCCATTAAATTTATCATCAGGGTTGAATGAAGGAAAGACGGACTTTAGCACATTAACATCGATATAGAGATCATCATTATTGATGCCGTTATCACCGTCAAAAATCAAATAGTCCTCATCGTAAACACTATAGACATATACCGCACCAGATGAATCAGCCTTAAGACTAAATGACTCTTTATCAGTGAGAATATAATTACCATTATTAAAGGCTGCTAGTTTAGTCGGGACAACAACCCAATATCCCAATGCAGTCCCTGCGTATTCATAGTTGAAATACTCACCTTGAATTGATCTTGATATTTTAAAACCTTTAGTTATCTTCAAGTGCGATTTTAGCGGCAGGTCAGGGATGAATTTTAAAATTGAATGTGCCTTACTGTCTTCTGACAGGTAAAATTCATCCCCATTACTAATAAGCTGCTCTCCGCCTATATGTAGCGAAGGCGAAATACAGCGTGACAATCTACATTTTTTGCCATTTCCGCCAAAATACAAAAAAAGTTGTATACGTTTAGAAAACCATGCATCCAGTATTTTCTGAACGATATGCTGATCAGTTATTTTTGACAACGAAAAAAAATTAGAATTCATCCCTCTCTCCCATCAGGCAGACACTTATCATTTGTCGATAATAACAAATTAAGTGTCGCCTGACACAGCAATCGCCCCTAAAAAGTGATCCATCTTATATTTCACTACTCGGGAGTATAACTTACTATGTTCTTTTGAAGAGACTTACCACGTTGTGATCTTACCCAGCAATAGTGGACACGCGGCTAAGTGAGTAAACTCTCAGTCAGAGGTGACTCACATGACAAAAACAGTATCAACCAGTAAAAAACCCCGTAAACAGCATTCGCCTGAATTTCGCAGTGAAGCCCTGAAGCTTGCTGAACGCATCGGTGTTACTGCCGCAGCCCGTGAACTCAGCCTGTATGAATCACAGCTCTACAACTGGCGCAGTAAACAGCAAAATCAGCAGACGTCTTCTGAACGTGAACTGGAGATGTCTACCGAGATTGCACGTCTCAAACGCCAGCTGGCAGAACGGGATGAAGAGCTGGCTATCCTCCAAAAGGCCGCGACATACTTCGCGAAGCGCCTGAAATGAAGTATGTCTTTATTGAAAAACATCAGGCTGAGTTCAGCATCAAAGCAATGTGCCGCGTGCTCCGGGTGGCCCGCAGCGGCTGGTATACGTGGTGTCAGCGGCGGACAAGGATAAGCACGCGTCAGCAGTTCCGCCAACACTGCGACAGCGTTGTCCTCGCGGCTTTTACCCGGTCAAAACAGCGTTACGGTGCCCCACGCCTGACGGATGAACTGCGTGCTCAGGGTTACCCCTTTAACGTAAAAACCGTGGCGGCAAGCCTGCGCCGTCAGGGACTGAGGGCAAAGGCCTCCCGGAAGTTCAGCCCGGTCAGCTACCGCGCACACGGCCTGCCTGTGTCAGAAAATCTGTTGGAGCAGGATTTTTACGCCAGTGGCCCGAACCAGAAGTGGGCAGGAGACATCACGTACTTACGTACAGATGAAGGCTGGCTGTATCTGGCAGTGGTCATTGACCTGTGGTCACGTGCCGTTATTGGCTGGTCAATGTCGCCACGCATGACGGCGCAACTGGCCTGCGATGCCCTGCAGATGGCGCTGTGGCGGCGTAAGAGGCCCCGGAACGTTATCGTTCACACTGACCGTGGAGGCCAGTACTGTTCAGCAGATTATCAGGCGCAACTGAAGCGGCATAATCTGCGTGGAAGTATGAGCGCAAAAGGTTGCTGCTACGATAATGCCTGCGTGGAAAGCTTCTTTCATTCGCTGAAAGTGGAATGTATCCATGGAGAACACTTTATCAGCCGGGAAATAATGCGGGCAACGGTATTTAATTATATCGAATGTGATTACAATCGGTGGCGGCGGCACAGTTGGTGTGGCGGCCTCAGTCCGGAACAATTTGAAAACCAGAACCTCGCTTAGGCCTGTGTCCATATTACGTGGGTAGGATCATTGTTTTCCTGCTGTCGCTGATAGTTGTTGACCCTATCTTCCCAGATCTCAAGCGCCCTGCGCTTTTCAGGCAAGTAATCATAACGATCATAGTGTTTCGAGCTGACGTCATTCAAAGCGTGATTCTGGATACGGTCGCGGATCTCTTTGCTGATCCCCGCCTCCCCCATCAGCGTTTTACATGTGCGACGTAAATCTCGCGCTGTGAAAACTTTAAACTTAGGATTAAAAGCCCGGAAATACATGATGGAACGGGCCAGGCTATCGGTACGTACCGGTCGTTCGCCGTTGGTCGAGAGCGGGAAGATATAGGGGCTGTTACTTTCCTTAGTCAGTTCTTTCACTGAGGCTAATTCACTTAATGCCGATTCAGTCAATGGGATCAGGTGCTCCCGTTTGTTTTTCGATACATCGGCTATGACCAGTAACGTCTTTTGCTGCCAGTCAATCGCGCTCCATTGGCTGGCAATCATTTCAAACGGTCGCTGCCCGCCAGCATAAACGCAGAAGCGGATAAGGTGCTGCATCAACGGCCCAACGTTAGTTGCCTGGTCGAACTGCTCCATGACAATACGTAGCTCTTCCAGCGTTAACCATGTGTCACCAACTTTCTCCGCCGAGGATTGCTTTGGTATGGCCGATACCGGGTTAACCTCAAGCCCAAACGTAATCCCCACGCTGCTATTCATCGGATCGTTGTCGGCTTTAAGACCGTAGTTAAATGCCGCCATCAGGTAGGAACGAATTCGGTTTGCATGGACCACCGCATCTCGCTGGATAATGCCAGACAAGATCGTTTTGATCTGTAAGGGCGTGACATCCTTCGCTTTGGTCTCTCGAGGAATGACTGAATAGCACTCTTTTTCAAGTCGCTTCAGTACATCGGCCCAAGTCCGCTTATTGTCGAGCTTCATCTTGTTAACGTAACCATGTACCAGCTCTTTAAACGATCCCTGAGAACGGTGAAGCTGCATGATGTGCTGCTCAGCCAGGCGTTGTTGCTCAAGCTCTTGCTGAGGTTCTTTTCCTTCAACAAGCCAGGCCCCGTACTTTTTCGCCAGCTCATTGGCGGTCACCAATTTCATCTCAGGCCAGATACCTAACTGAATGAATCTCTCTTTCTTTCCTTTCTCAACGTAGTAACGGAAATAAAAAACTTTGCTGCCTGAAGGCTGAACCTTAACGCCAAGCCTGCCGGTACCACGCTGAGCACTGTTGCTCCACACGTAGTACGACGTGCTTTTTGTCTTCAATCCGCGTATAGCAGTCTCAGTAAGATTAGCGGCCATGAGGTTACCTTTCTAAGGATAAGCGTTACCTGACCCGATGCCCATTTTGGGTCAGGTAATGGGTCAGGTAACGATAGTACAATGAGGAGACGAGACAACCAATCAGAAACAAAAACAACATCATAACTGATTGATTATAGACAATTAAAAATACAATAAGCGTCAATAGCGAACGATTAGAAGCATGCCGATTTTATGACTCATAATCGCTTGGTCGCTGGTTCAAGTCCAGCAGGGGCCACCAAATTCAATGAGTTACAACAGCGCGGAAGTAAGAGAAAGGGATGCTCTTCCCCTACAGGCAAGAGCATCAAGACAGGTTGTTGACTTCACGCGCGCTCAACTTCGACCAGTTCCTGAAGCTGCTCACGCATATACAGTGAAAAATACTCAGGGTTTTTAATCAATACCCGCTCTCCGGACTCAAACTTTTCAGCCCATCCGGCTAATTTCTGCGTAAAACCGGGGTTCCACCCCTCCTGTTCCCCCCGGGCCGTGACGTCTGCTGCGCTAGCCGGGAATCCCAGTTCTTTCAGATACTTCAAAATTCCTTTCGCCGTGCTTTCATCCATAGGTTCAGGTGAAGAGGCCGAAGTGTTCATACCGTTAATGAAATCTAATGCTTTATCAATGACTGCAGGCATACTTTTATCCTTAAAATTTACCATGTAAAACACAAGACTACCCTATGACCTTAAACCGATTTCAGCGTCAAAGAAATCATTAAATTTCATTGTCCCGACGGCGCTCACTTTACTTGTTGTGCCAGTAAGCCGCTGCTCGGACTAACTGCTGATCAAACGGTTCCTGCTCAAAGCGCTGGCTGAGTTTTTTCACCACTTTCCCTTCCCCGGTGATCCAGATGAAGTAATCTTCTTCCGGCACCTCAATCTGCGCCAGTCGTGCGGCAACCGCCTGCTCATCGTGTCCCAGCCATTCAATGGCAAACCCGTCCAGATGCGCGAGATAATCCTGATATGCCGGATCGGCGACGCTCACCAGCGCGGTCACCGTCGGTTTTACCGGTAAGCGACTCAGCGCCTCAAGACGACGACGCAGCGCCGGCATGCCTGACTCATCGCAAACATAAACCTGATATGCGTAATCTTCCGGCACCACCAGCGAACCACGTGGCCCACCGATCGTTAACGTATCGCCTGCGCGCGCCTGTAACGCCCAGGAACTTGCCACGCCGCCGTCGTGGATAAAGAAATCCAGCGCCAGTTCATGACGGGCTTCATCGTACAGCGGCGTATAGTCGCGAGAAACTGGACGTACGCCCTCTCCCCAGACAATGCCCTCTTCCGTCACGGTTGGCGGAACAAAATGGCTGCCGGGTTGCGGGAAAAACACCTTGCTGTGATCGTCAAAACCGCGCGAGCTAAAACCTTCCAGTGCATCGCCGCCGAGGACAATACGCTGAAAACCCGTGCCAATACGTTCTACGCGCAAAACGGTAAGTTCGCGAAAGCGCAGTTCATTGCGCACACGCTGAGGGTAACATGAAGTTTTATCCATCATCTTTTGGCCTTAGTGTAATAATCAGATATATCGAAATAAATTTTCAAATGATAATGATTGTTAATCACCAGGATTGCAAGTCATTTTTTGATAGTTTCTGGAAGATTACACCTAATAATATTTATCGTTAAAATTCATACAATTAATAAAAATATCAACATTGAACTTGTCATAATTTATTCTTTAGATATAAATTAGATATATCTAAACAACATCAGGAGATTATCATGCGACATCATCATGAAGGTTGCTGTAAAGGCGAAGGGCATCATCACGACGGTTGCGAACATCGTCACGGTAGAGGCGGTGGAGGTGGACGGCGTCAGCGCTTTTTTGGTCATGGGGAGCTGCGTCTGGTGATTCTGGACATTCTTTCCCGCGAGGCCAGTCACGGCTATGAGTTGATCAAAGCCATCGAAAATCTGACGCAGGGCAACTATACGCCGAGTCCTGGCGTGATCTATCCAACGCTGGATTTCCTCCAGGATCAGGCCTTTATTACGATAAGCGAAGAGGAGGGTGGACGTAAAAAAATCACCCTCACCGACACCGGCGCACAGTGGCTGGAAGAGAATCGTGAACATCTCGGTCACATCCAGGAACGCGTTAATGCGCGCAATGTCGGCTTTGAGTTGCGTAAGAACCCGCAGATGAAGCGAGCGCTGGAAAACTTCAAGGCGGTGCTTGATCTGAGGGTAAATCAGGGTGACATCAGCGACGCACAGCTTAAAAAGATCATTGGCGTGATCGACCGCGCGGCGCTGGAAATCACTCAGCTTGATTAAGCAGGCAAGGCATCGCCTTCGCGAACGCGGAACACTTTCACCATCTCTTTTAAGTGTAACGCCTGCTCGTTCAGTGACGCCGCTGCCGCAACGGACTCCTCAACCAGACAGGAGTTCTGTTGCGTGGTGGCGTCAATCAGGCCAATCGCGCTGTTGATCTGCGAGATACCCTCGGTCTGCTCACGACTGGCCTGGCCGATCTCCCGTAGGATCACATCCATCTCTTCAACGTTGTTTACCATGCCGTTAATCAGGGCATTAGCCTTCTCGACCAGTTGCATCCCTTCTTGGGTCTGACCGGTGGAATCCTCAATCAGATGGCGAATCTCGCTGGCAGAAGACGCGCTCTTCTGCGCCAGTTGGCGTACCTCTCCCGCTACCACGGCAAATCCGCGGCCATGCTCACCGGCTCGCGCAGCTTCAACCGCCGCATTCAGCGCCAGAATATTAGTCTGAAAGGCAATAGAGTCAATCAGGTTGATGATGTCTGACATCCGGTTAGTCGTTTCATTAATCACGCGCATTTTCTGCGTCACCTGATTCATCATCTCGCCATTGTTCTTCACGACGGTCGCCGCCCCCGCTGAGAGTTTCGTCGCTTCTCCGGTATGTTCGGCGGTATTTTTGACCGTGGCAGTGATCTGCTCCATCGACGCTGCGGTCTGCTCGACAGAGCTCGCCTGTTCTTCGGTACGCGCAGCCAGATCCTGGTTTCCGGCGACAATCTGCGCCGCCGCGCTGGAGATATTCTCTGAGCCGTTCTGAACCTCCTGGACTATCTCCAGCAGACGAGTTTTCATTACCATCAGCGCATGCAGCAGTTCGCCGGTCTCATCTTTCTGCGTGGTAATGATATTGCGGGTCAGGTCACCCTCGGCAATCGCTTCGGCAAACTGCACCGCTTCATTCAACGGCCGGGTGATGGAACGCACGATATACCAGCCCATGATACAGCCCGCGGCAATGCCGATGAGCGCCAGTGCGCTAAGCAGCGCCCGGTTCGTGTTAAAGTCGCTTTCCACCTGTGCGCCAGCGCGCAGCATCTGCCTGTCTTCAATGGCGATCAATGCCTGAACTTTAGCTTTATAGTCCTGCTGTACATTAACCGTCGTGGTCATCATCTCCTGCATCGCCGCCTGTCGGTTATGGTTTTGCAGTTCCTGCAGAATGCGAAATCGGGAGGCGAGATACTGCTCACGCACATCGCGGATCCCAGCGATGACATTCTTCGATTCGGCATTCAACGGCGCGGCGTTCAGTTCATCCAGCAGCACCGTGATTTGCTCGCTTATGGCGTCGAGTTTTTTCTGTGACGTCTGGGCCCACCGCCCCTCTTCGTCCATCAGCATCAGTTGCTGCGTGCTGACAAAATCCTGGAAATGATCGACAAGCTTGTTGGCTTTTACCGTGATGGGATAATCATTGGTAATGATGTTTTGCATACCACTGTTGGCGCGGTCCAGGCTAAATAAGGAAAGGCCCGAACTCACCATCATCAGTACAATAAACAATCCAAACGCGATAAATAATTTTGAGCGAATTTTCATGTTACGCAAAAACATATATTCTCCCTGGAGATAGTTTTCTTCAGACAGATTCCTTATCGGTAACAATTTCACTAACTTTATGAATTTGATCGCTTTTTATTATCAATAATTGCTGGTAAATAGTTTTTAACGATGAATAGAGGCAGACCGATCGTTATATAAACGATTTTTTATAATGTCTAAATAGCAAAAAGAGGGAAACTGAAAGCGGTTAATAAAATAGAGAAATAACCCGTAGGTGGTAATATTTAATATGCTGTTAACATTATTATTACAATAACGCTTGCCGTTACAGGCAAGCGTTGATGAGGATAAAGGAAAGGATTAGTGCAGCACCGTCACGGCATCTTCCAGACGGCTGGCGCGGTGTTTCACCATGGCGGACACCTGGGCGCTCTCTTCAACCAGTTCGGCGTTCTTTTGTGTAATGTGGTTAAGTTCATCCACCGCACGCGTCAGGCTGGTCAAGCCATCTGACTGTTCCAGTGTGGAATGGCTAATCTGCGCAATCAACTGGGTGACGTTCTGAACCTGAGAGACAATATCATCCATCGTGCGCCCCGCCGCATGGACCTGCTGGGAGCCAGACTGCACTTTATCCGCACTGGCATCGATCAGCTTGCGAATATCGTTCGCCGCGCTGGCGCTGCGACTGGCCAGATGGCGTACTTCACCCGCCACAACGGCAAACCCTTTCCCCTGCTCACCCGCCCTGGCCGCTTCAACCGCGGCGTTTAGCGCAAGGATATTCGTCTGGAAAGCGATGTCGTTGATAAGCGTAGTGATGGTACCGATGCGCTGCGTGCTGTTGGCGATGTCATCCATGGTTTTAATCACGGTGTCCATCGCCTCGCCGCCCTGCGTCGCCGCGTTACTGGCAGCAATCGACAGCTTATCGGCTGCGGACGCGGTTTCTGAGTTTTGTTTAACCGACGCCGCCATTTGATTCATGGTGGTCACCGTCTGCTGCACGTTATCGACCGTCTGACGGGTGTGCTTATTCAGATCGTCATTACCTTTCGCCAGCGTTTCGCTGCCGTTTCTGACGCTCGACACCTGGCTTGAAACATCGTTGATTAGCCAGCGACACATCAGACCAAGCTGTCCGACGGCGCGTAGCATCAATCCCAGTTCGTCGCTGCGGTTCAGATGCGCCACGCTGTTCCGCTCACCGGTCGCCACCTTCAGCGCCTGTTTCGCTACATTCTCAATCGGGCGAACAATCTGCCACTCAAATGCAGCCGTACCCAGCAGCATCACCAGCGCGCACATCAGTTGTGCGGGCCATAACGCACCGGACAGTTGCAGCGTCGCCGCCAGCACGCCATAAATGAGCACCATCACGCAACGAACCCGCCAACGCACCGGCATTGCCGGCAGTTTCCCGAGCCATCCTTTACGCACCACCAACCCCTTGTGGATCCGGCGCGAACAACGGCCTTCATTGAGCGCCTGATATAAAGGCTCAACGGCGGCGATCTCCGCGTCCGTCGCGCGGGTACGGATCGACATGTATCCCGTCACGTTCCCCTCGCGTACCATCGGTACCGCGTTCGCCCTTACCCAGTAATGATCGCCATTTTTACGGCGGTTCTTGACGATGCCGCTCCACGGCTCGCCCTGCTGCAGGGTGTACCACATGTCGGCAAAGGCCGCTTTCGGCATATCCGGGTGACGCACCAGGTTATGAGGTTGCGCCAACAATTCATTGATCGAATAACCGCTGATATTGACGAAGGTATCGTTGGCGTGAGTGATGTAACTGTGGAGATCGGTAGTCGACATGAGGGTCGTATCGTCATCCAGCGGTGTATTTTGCTGGGTGACGTAGAGATGAGAAGACATAGTCGCGTCCTGTGCTAGTTATCTGGCTGTTAACTTTTTTGTCAGATGTTATTTCGGCGCTAACAGATTTATCTTTAGATGTTAAATTTGATTTAGATCGCAATTTGCGATTAAACCTCACGATTTGTATGAATTCTAATTGATTGATTTAAAATACTTTCAGTTTGAAACTATAAAATCCCCCTGAGAGATACGCACTGTTACTGCACAATTTTTGCACTATTTCCGCGCAGTTGCCCCTTCTGAAGCCACTCTCGTGCGGTCTTCATTCTGCGCAAAAACTCAGCAACTGTTAACAAATAAGATTAAATGTTGCACAACAACTCTTCTCCCTGGTGTTTATCCCGATTTTCGTCAGCGCCGCCGGGATGGCGCAATCCCTGCAATACTTAAATCGGTATCATGTGATACGCGAGCCCCGGGAGCATATTTTGAACAGGTTACCTTCCAGCGCATCGGCTTTGGCCTGCAGCGCGCACGCACTGAATCTCATTGAGAAGCGAACGCTTGATCATGAGGAGATGAAAGCACTTAACCGAGAGGTGATTGATTACTTCAAAGAGCATGTCAATCCGGGATTTTTAGAGTATCGCAAATCTGTTACCGCCGGCGGGGATTACGGAGCCGTAGAGTGGCAAGCGGGAGGTCTGAATACGCTTGTCGACACCCAGGGACAGGAGTTTGTCGACTGCCTGGGAGGTTTTGGAATTTTCAACGTGGGGCACCGTAATCCAGTTGTGGTTTCCGCCGTACAGAATCAACTCGCGAAACAACCTCTGCATAGTCAGGAGCTGCTTGACCCGCTACGGGCCATGCTGGCAAAAACCCTTGCTGCCCTGGCACCCGGAAAACTGAAATACAGCTTCTTTTGCAACAGTGGCACGGAATCGGTCGAAGCGGCGCTGAAACTGGCGAAGGCCTACCAGTCACCACGCGGCAAATTTACCTTCATCGCCACCAGCGGCGCGTTCCACGGTAAGTCGCTGGGCGCGCTGTCCGCCACCGCCAAATCCACTTTCCGCAAGCCGTTTATGCCGCTATTACCGGGTTTCCGTCATGTGCCGTTCGGTAATATTGAGGCTATGCGTACCGCGCTCAGCGAGTGCCAAAAAACCGGAGATGATGTGGCGGCGGTGATTCTGGAACCTATCCAGGGTGAAGGCGGCGTGATCCTGCCACCACAGGGTTATCTCACCGCCGTGCGTAAACTCTGCGATGAGTTTGGCGCGCTGATGATCCTCGATGAGGTCCAGACCGGCATGGGGCGAACCGGCAAGATGTTTGCCTGTGAACATGAGAACGTGCAGCCTGACATTCTCTGCCTCGCAAAAGCGCTGGGAGGCGGCGTGATGCCGATTGGCGCAACGATCGCCACCGAAGAGGTTTTTTCAGTACTGTTCGATAACCCGTTCCTGCACACCACGACCTTTGGCGGTAACCCGCTGGCCTGTGCGGCCGCGCTGGCGACCATCAATGTCCTGCTGGAACAAAACCTGCCGGCACAAGCGGAACAGAAAGGCGATATCCTGCTGGACGGTTTCCGCCAACTGGCGCGGGAGTACCCCGATCTGGTGCAGGACGCGCGCGGGAAAGGGATGCTGATGGCAATCGAGTTTGTCGACAATGAAACGGGCTACCGTTTCGCCAGCGAGATGTTCCGCCAGCGGGTACTGGTTGCCGGGACGCTAAACAACTCGAAAACGATCCGCATCGAACCGCCGTTAACGCTGACGATCGAGCAGTGCGAACAGGTACTAAAAGCCGCGCGTAAAGCGCTGGCGGCACTGCGAGTGAGTGTCGAAGAGGTCTAAACTCAATGCCGGGACATTCTGTCAGGCAAACAAAAGCCCCCTGCCCGGGGGCTTTTTTTGAATCCCATCACAATCATTGCATTCCCCTTTTCCCTTTTACCCGTCGACGGCTAAATTAGTAACTCATCCGACCACATAACAATAATTTTACATACTGGACAATCTTATGAGCTATCCGTCGCTGTTCGCCCCGCTTGATCTCGGCTTTACTCAGCTTAAAAACCGCGTGCTGATGGGCTCAATGCACACCGGGCTGGAAGAGTATCCTGATGGTGCTGAACGACTGGCGGCCTTCTATGCCGAACGCGCCCGGCATGGCGTCGCGCTGATTGTCACCGGCGGTATTGCGCCTGCGCCGTCTGGCGTCACGATGGAGGGCGGCGCTACGCTCAACGATGCCCGGCAGGTGCCACATCACCGCATCATTACCGATGCCGTTCATAACGAAGGCGGGAAAATCGCGTTACAGATCCTGCACACCGGGCGCTACAGCTATCAGCCACAACTGGTGGCGCCTTCAGCGATTCAGGCCCCCATCAACCGGTTTACTCCGCACGCCCTGAACCACGAAGAAATTCTGCAACTGATTGAGGACTTCGCCCACTGCGCTCAACTGGCGCGGGAAGCCGGTTACGACGGCGTCGAAATCATGGGTTCAGAAGGCTATTTGATTAACGAGTTTCTCACCCTGCGCACCAATCAGCGCGACGACGATTGGGGTGGCGATTACACCAACCGCATGCGCTTTGCCGTTGAGGTGGTACGTGCAGTCCGCCAGCGGGTGGGGAATGACTTTATTATTATCTACCGCCTGTCGATGCTCGACCTGGTGGAAAACGGCGGCACCTTTGCAGAAACCGTGCAACTGGCGCAGGCCGTCGAAACCGCAGGCGCGACCCTTATCAACACCGGAATTGGCTGGCACGAAGCGCGCATTCCCACCATCGCTACGCCGGTACCGCGCGGTGCCTTTAGCTGGGTCACTCGTAAACTGAAAGGCCACGTTTCGCTGCCGCTGGTCACCACCAATCGCATTAACGATCCGCAGGTTGCCGATGAGATTCTGGCGCGCGGTGATGCCGACATGGTGTCGATGGCGCGCCCGTTCCTCGCGGATGCCGAGCTGTTATCGAAAGCCCAATCGGGGCGTGCCGATGAGATTAATACCTGCATCGGCTGTAATCAGGCGTGTCTGGATCAGATCTTCGTCGGTAAAGTGACCTCATGCCTGGTGAATCCACGCGCCTGTCACGAAACCAAAATGCCCATTGTTGCAGCCACCGCGCTTAAAAATCTGGCCGTCGTCGGTGCGGGTCCGGCGGGCCTCGCCTTTGCCATCAATGCGGCGGCACGTGGTCATCACGTCACCCTCTTTGATGCGCAGGGCGAGATCGGCGGACAGTTCAATATCGCCAAACAGATCCCCGGTAAAGAGGAGTTTTATGAAACGCTCCGCTATTACCGCCGGATGATCGACGTCACTGGCGTAACCCTGAAACTGAATCATTATGCGATGGCAGACGATCTGCTGGTATTCGATGAGGTGATCCTCGCCAGCGGGATCGAGCCACGCAGGCCACCGATAGACGGCATTGATCATCCGAAGGTCTTAACCTATCTCGACGTGTTGCGCGACAAAACCCCGGTGGGGAATCGGGTAGCCATCGTTGGCTGCGGAGGGATCGGCTTTGATACCGCGATGTACCTGAGCCAGCCCGGTGAACCGACCAGTCAGAGCATTGCCGATTTCTGTGTGGAATGGGGCATCGACACCAGCCTGCAACAGGCCGGTGGATTACGTCCGGAAGGCCCGCATCTGGCTCGCAGCCCGCGTCAGATAGTGATGCTACAGCGTAAGGCCAGCAAACCCGGAGAGGGACTGGGGAAAACCACCGGCTGGATCCATCGCACTACGCTGCTTTCACGCGGCGTGAAGATGATCCCGGCAATCAGCTATCAGAAGATCGACGACGCCGGTCTGCACGTGTTGATCGGTAACGAAGCACGAACGCTGGAGGTCGATAACGTCATTATTTGTGCCGGTCAGGAGCCACGCCGCGAACTGGCCGAACCGCTGCATGCGGCGGGAAAAACCGTGCACGTCATCGGCGGCTGTGATGTGGCGATGGAACTGGATGCTCGTCGGGCCATTGCCCAGGGCACCCGTCTGGCGCTGGGAATTTAATGTGCCTGATGGCGCTACGCTTATCAGGCCTACGCAATAGTAATATGTTGTAGGCCGGATAAGGCACAGCCGCCATCCGGCAATACGTTAGCGCCGGCGGCCGACTTTCACCGCTTTGAGCACCACAAACTTATTGTTGGTGGCGACGGTGGTGCAGTTGCCGAAGATCTTCTTCAGCTTGTGGAAGTAGTCGAGATGACGGTTGGCGACGATATACAGCTCGCCATTGATCTTCAGGCAACGACGGGCGTGGTGGAACATTTCCCAGGCAATGTTATCCGTCAGCGCATGCTTCTGATGGAACGGCGGATTGCACAGTACGGCATTAAAGCGGAAAGGCTCAACCCCGGACAGCGCGTTGTTAATCATAAACTCGCAGCGATCGATGGCCTCAGGGAGGTTGGTTTCCACATTCAGACGGCTGGAAGCGACCGCCATCGGAGATTCATCGACAAAGACCACGTTAGCCTGCGGATTTTTTTCCAACAGCGTCAGGCCAATCACCCCGTTGCCGCAGCCGAGATCGACAATCTCCCCTTCCAGATTCTCTGGCAGGTTCTGCATAAAGAAGCGCGCACCAATATCCAGCCCGGTGCGGGAGAAAACGTTGGCATGGTTGTGGATGGTCCAGTCGGTGCCTTCCAGTTTCCAGCTCAGCGTCTCCGGCGCTTCGGCCAGCGCCGGTTCGTTGAAGGTGCAGTTGATAAGACGCGCCTTTTTCCACGCCAGCGTGGTGGTCGTTGGACCGAGCACTTTCTCAAATAACTCCAGCGTGGAGTTATGGATGTCACGCGCCTTTGCGCCGGCAATGATACGGGTTTGCGGGGTCACCACTTTTCGCAGCGCACGCAGCTGTTGTTCGAGCAGAGCCAGCGTTTTTGGCACTTTGATGAGTACCACGCCCGGCGCCTGCGGATACTCCGCCGTGCTGTCGAGAAACTTGACGCTGGACTCCGCGATATCGTTATGGCGCAAATTTTCCCGCGTTGCCAGTTCGCTTAAATAAGAATCACCAATGCTGTACGGCGACTGCTCCGCCAGCGCACAGCTCAGCGCACCAAAGGTATCATTCAGGATCAGCACCGGGCCGCGAATCTCCGTATCGTCCAACTGTTGCAGCAGATACTCATCCGCCGCTTCCCACGCCAGCAGTGGGTTAACGTCGTCCGTTTCCGGGAAACGTTTTAGTGTCAGTGAACGGAAACCGTTGTCTGTGTGGCTCATCGGCCCTCCTGAATGGTAAAATTTCGGCGTATCCCTTAAAAGGGTGCGTGAGTATACAACAATTTTGTTAATTGGCGTGGACTGAGATGAACGAACTGAACTACCTCCAGGGCTACCCGGAAAACCTGCTTTCACAGGTGCGCACGCTGATTGCCGAGCAGCGGCTGGGCACGGTGCTGGAAAAGCGCTATCCGGGAACGCATGATTTCGCGACGGATAAAGCGCTGTGGCAATACACCCAGGATCTGAAAAGTCAGTTTCTGCGTAATGCCCCGCCGATCAACAAAGTGATGTATGACAATAAGATCCACGTACTGAAAAATGCGCTTGGGCTGCACACGGCAGTCTCTCGCGTGCAGGGCGGCAAGCTAAAAGCGAAAGCCGAGATCCGCGTCGCCACCGTGTTTCGCAACGCGCCGGAACCCTTTTTACGGATGATCGTCGTACACGAACTGGCGCATCTGAAGGAAAAAGAGCACAACAAAGCGTTTTATCAGCTTTGCTGCCACATGGAACCACAGTATCACCAGTTGGAATTTGATACGCGCCTCTGGTTGACGCAGTTGTCGTTAAAGGAAACTGCGCAGTAGCGCACTGGCTTTGTCATAAAGGCGTGCTAAATTGACGAAAGAATCCCTTTATGGAGCCTGAAGGCATTTATGATACGTTTCGCAGTGATTGGCACAAACTGGATCACCCGTCAGTTTGTGGATGCCGCCCATGAGACCGGCAAATATAAATTAACCGCAGTTTATTCCCGCAGCCTCGAACAGGCGCAAACTTTCGCTAATGATTACCTCGTCGAGCATCTGTTTACCTCGCTGGATGCAATGGCGCAGAGCGATGCGATTGATGCGGTGTACATTGCCAGTCCGAACTCGCTGCACTTTCCCCAGACCCAACTGTTTCTGAGCCATAAAAAGCATGTGATCTGCGAAAAACCGCTGGCGTCGAATCTGACCGAAGTGGAAGCCGCTATCGCCTGTGCGCGGGAAAATCAGGTGGTGCTCTATGAAGCCTTTAAAACCGCCAGTCTGCCTAATTTCCTGCTACTACAGCAGTCGCTGCCGAAAGTCGGTAAGGTGCGCAAAGCGTTCCTCAATTACTGCCAGTACTCTTCGCGCTATCAGCGCTATCTCGACGGCGAAAACCCGAACACCTTTAACCCTGCCTTCTCCAACGGATCGATCATGGACATCGGTTTCTACTGCCTGGCATCCGCCGTGGCACTGTGGGGAGAACCGCACAGCGTACAGGCCTGCGCCAGTTTGTTGGAAAGCGGCGTCGATGCCCATGGCGTCGTGGTGATGGACTACGGTGATTTCAGCGTCACTCTCCAGCATTCCAAAGTGAGCGACTCCGTTATCGACAGCGAAATCCAGGGCGAAGCCGGATCGCTGGTGATCGAAAAAATCTCCGAATGCCAGAAGGTCTGCTTTGTTCCACGCGGCGGGAAAACCCAGGACCTTACCCAACCACAGCACATCAATACTATGCTGTATGAGGCACAGGCGTTTGCAGAACTGGTGGACGCCAATGAAGTGAATCATCCTGGATTGTCGAACAGTCGCATCACGGCAAAACTGCTGACCGAGATTCGTCGCCAGACTGGCGTCATCTTCCCGGCAGATGACGTCAGCCGTGCGGCCACTGCGTAAAACATTGTAAAACAGATGTTACAGGCCATTGACGGAATGCGTGGCCTGTCATATTTTGTTACCTGCAAAGGGGAGTAACTTCATTGTCGGTCGATCGTCATTACGATGTGTGAGAAACCACATCCGGTCACCGGGCAACGAAAAAGGAATGCGTTAACGCATTCTTTTTTTGTTGTAAGTGAGACCTTGCCGGAAGGCGAGGTCTATGCATAAAAAAGCAGCGGCTGACGTCTTCCGACGTTGGCCTTTTTTATGCGTAAGGAATATTTATGAATACTGTCGGCACACCGTTGTTATGGGGCGGATTCGCTGTTGTTGTGGTGATTATGCTGGCTATCGACCTCTTTTTGCAGGGGCGTCGTGGCGTACATACGATGACCATGAAACAAGCGGCCGCCTGGTCCCTGGTCTGGGTTACGCTCTCGCTGTTGTTCAACGCGGCGTTCTGGTGGTACCTGGTACAAACCGAAGGCCGCGCCGTCGCCGATCCGCAGGCGCTGGCGTTCCTCACCGGTTATCTGATTGAAAAATCTCTCGCCGTCGATAACGTCTTTGTCTGGCTGATGCTGTTCAGCTACTTCTCGGTGCCGCCAGCACTGCAGCGTCGGGTACTGGTGTACGGCGTGTTGGGCGCAATCATCCTGCGTACGGTCATGATTTTTGCGGGTACGTGGCTTATCACCCAGTTCGACTGGATCCTGTACCTGTTTGGCGCGTTCCTCCTGTTTACCGGGGTGAAGATGGCGCTGGCGAAAGAGGACGATTCCGGAATCGGCGACAAACCGCTGGTACGCTGGCTGCGCGGACATCTGCGTATGACCGATACCATCGAAAACGAACATTTCTTCGTGCGTAAAAATGGTCTGCTGTATGTCACGCCGCTGATGCTGGTGCTGATTCTGGTGGAACTGAGCGACGTTATTTTTGCGGTCGACAGTATTCCCGCCATCTTCGCCGTCACCACCGACCCGTTCATCGTGCTGACCTCAAACCTGTTCGCGATCCTCGGTCTGCGTGCAATGTACTTCCTGCTGTCAGGGGTTGCAGAGCGGTTCTCAATGCTGAAATACGGTCTGGCGGTGATCCTGGTATTTATCGGCATTAAGATGCTGATCGTCGACTTCTACCATATCCCGATTGCGATTTCGCTGGGCGTGGTATTTGGCATCCTGGTCGTAACGCTACTGATCAATGCCTGGGTCAACTATCAGCATGATAAGAAACAGCAGGCGTAATTCTGTCGAGCCGGGCGGCGCTAGCGCGTCCCCGGCCAATAGACAATCCGGCGTCTGCTTTTTGTAGAACATGTCACATCATTGTTAATATTAAGTTACAAAACATGACTGCAGCATAAAATCCAGCATATTTCGCTTCCAGAAGCTTTATCTTTCCTTATACTCAACCATGCAAACACTTTGTTACATCCGGAAAGAGGCGTCCATAGAACGCGCAAAGGATGAGCAACAACACAATGAAAGGATGATGAAATGACTACGCAACGTTCTCCGGGGCTGCTGCAGCGTTTGGCTCAAGGAAGCCTGGTAAAACAAATTTTGGTCGGTCTCGTACTGGGGATCCTACTGGCATGGATTTCAAAACCGGCGGCTATTGCCGTGGGTTTGCTCGGCACACTGTTCGTCGGCGCGTTAAAAGCCGTTGCCCCGGTGCTGGTTCTGATGCTGGTGATGGCGTCTATCGCTAACCATCAGCACGGGCAAAAAACCAGCATTCGCCCGATTCTGTTTCTCTATCTGCTGGGGACATTTTCTGCCGCGCTTGCCGCGGTGGTCTTCAGTTTTGCCTTCCCTTCAACGCTGCATCTGACCACCAGCACAAATGATATTGTGCCGCCGTCGGGCATCGTGGAAGTCCTGCGCGGTCTGCTGATGAGCATGGTCTCCAACCCTATTGATGCACTGCTGAATGCCAACTATATCGGCATCCTGGTGTGGGCGGTCGGCCTCGGTTTTGCCCTGCGTCACGGCAACGACACCACCAAAAATCTGGTCAATGACATGTCGGATGCCGTCACCTTTATGGTGAAACTGGTGATCCGTTTTGCACCGATCGGTATTTTTGGCCTGGTCTCTTCCACGCTGGCAACCACCGGTTTCGCTACGCTGTGGGGCTATGCGCAACTGCTGGTCGTGCTGGTAGGCTGTATGGCTCTGGTTGCGCTGGTCATCAACCCGCTGCTGGTGTTCTGGAAAATTCGTCGCAACCCGTATCCGCTGGTCTTTGCCTGCCTGCGTGAAAGCGGCGTCTACGCCTTCTTCACCCGCAGTTCTGCGGCGAATATTCCGGTGAATATGGCGCTGTGTGAAAAACTGAATCTGGATCGCGATACCTATTCCGTTTCTATCCCACTGGGTGCAACCATCAATATGGCGGGCGCAGCGATCACCATTACGGTGTTAACGCTGGCGGCGGTGAATACGTTGGGGATCCCGGTGGATCTGCCCACCGCGCTGCTGCTGAGCGTCGTCGCCTCTCTATGTGCCTGTGGCGCATCGGGCGTCGCGGGCGGTTCGCTGCTGCTGATACCGCTGGCGTGTAATATGTTTGGTATCCCTAACGATATCGCCATGCAGGTTGTTGCCGTTGGCTTTATCATCGGCGTGTTGCAGGATTCCTGTGAAACCGCGCTGAACTCGTCAACTGACGTCCTGTTTACCGCTGCAGCCTGTCAGGCTGAAGACGAACGTCTGGCGAATAATCCTCTGCGCAGCTAAGCGCCTGCCCCTTCCGTCATCTGGCGGAAGGGTTCTCTTCCTGCACGCTTTTCTCAATTTTGAACGGATCGATTCCCCGGCGTTTCATGCGCCAGAAGCGGATAATATTCAGCCCGTTCATCACCAGAAAACTGCCTTCAATCAGCGTACCGCCAATCGATCCCAGCCAGAAGTTATGCACCACCCAGCAGGCTGTCGCACACCACATCACGCAGCGCACCGTTAATCCCTTACAGCGGAACAGCGCCCAGGTACTGGCGAGCGTACCGATGATGGGCAGAATTTCCATCGCGTGCTGTAGCTTCGCCAGCCCAAGCACCAGTGTGAGGATAATAAACAGCGCCATCACCCACAGTTTACGGGTGCGCATGGACACCAGGGTACGCACGGTGTTGAGTTCTGCGCTCATCCCGGCGGGCCAGGCGCCCATCAGAAAGAAGTGTACGCCTATTGTGGCGCTATAGACGGCAAGCTGGAGTCGGAAACGGCGCTCATCGCGGTTGAAAAACGTGGTAATGCCAATCAGAAACGCGAGTACACCTACGCCCTGAGCCAGCCAATACGCGGTCATGGGGGATCCTTGTCAGGAAATACAAAAACAAACGACGCTTCATCATATGAAACGTCGTTTTTAAAATCCAGACTCATGTGATTACCCGAAAGATTCCGTGCCACAGCAAGGCAAGACGGCCAGTTCGGTCATTCCCGCTGCGATGCGAAAGATAATGGGTAATTACAATGTTACGCCGCTTTTAAAGATAGCCAGTTCGCGGAAATCATTGCGTTCGTTGCAGGTCTGCTTGCCGTTGGCAAAATCGACGATGGTATCAACGAACTCATTCAGCAGTTGTGGCATCGCTTTGCCGTGGATCAGTTGGCCAGCATCAAAGTCGATCCAGTGCTTTTTCTTCGCGGCCAGTTCGCTGTTGGTGGCGATTTTCACCGTCGGCACAAACCCGCCGTAAGGAGTACCGCGACCGGTGCTGAATAACACCATATGGCAACCGGCACCCGCCAGCGCACTGGTAGCAACCGCATCATTACCCGGCGCGCTCAGCAGATTCAGCCCGTGAGTTTTCAGACGCTCGCCGTAGCGTAGTACGTCAACCACCTGACTGGAGCCCGCTTTCTGCGTGCAGCCCAGCGACTTATCTTCCAGCGTGGTGATCCCACCGGCTTTGTTACCCGGCGAGGGGTTCTCGTAAATCGGCTGGTTATGGGCAATAAAATACTGCTTGAAGTCATTGACCATGGTGACCAGTTTGCCGAACGTCTCTTCGTCACGACAATGACTCATCAGCAGTTGCTCCGCTCCGAACATCTCCGGCACTTCAGTCAGAACGGTGGTACCGCCGTTGGCAATCATATAGTCAGAGAAACGGCCAAGCATCGGGTTGGCGGTGATCCCGGAAAGCCCGTCAGAACCGCCACACTCCAGACCAAACTTCAGCTCGCTCAGTTTCCCTGGCTCGCGCCTGTCGTGACGCATCACTTCGTAAAGCTGATGGAGGTGTTCAAGCCCGGCCTCCACTTCATCGTCCTGATGCTGACAAATCATAAAGTGCACGCGCTCAGGATCGAACTCGCCCAGCGTTTCGCGGAAGGCATCCACCTGGTTATTTTCACACCCCAGGCCAATCACCAGCACTGCGCCCGCATTCGGGTGACGGACCATGTTTTGCAGCATGGTACGGGTATTGATGTGATCGTCGCCAAGTTGCGAGCAGCCGTAGGTGTGGCTGAACAGGAAGACACCGTCGGTACCCTCGGCATCGTTGGTCTCTTTCAGGAAACGGTTCTGGATCTGGCGTGCAATCCCGTTGACGCAGCCAACGGTAGGCAGGATCCAGAGTTCGTTTCGTACCCCGACCTCCCCACTGGCGCGACGATAAATCTGCACGTCGCGATCCGCAGGTTGGGCAGGAAGATCCTGAAAATCAGGTTGATAGCTATACTCATCCAAATCGCTCAGATTGGTGCGAGTATTGTGGGCGTGAATATGTTCACCCGCCGCAATGTCCGCCAGAGCATGGCCGATAGGCTGGCCATACTTAATCACGTACGTTCCTTTCTTGATGTCACTCAAGGCAAATTTATGTCCGCGAGTGACATCCTGGCGAAGCGTTACGGTGTGGTTATCCACAGTGACTTCAGTTCCCTGCGCCAAATCAGCCAGCGCGACCGCAACGTTATCCTGCACATGGATTTTGATGTATTGCATATCAACCCCGGACCTTAGTTCAGTTCAATGGCGAAGTAATCACGCGCATTGTTAAAGCAAATATTTTTCACCATCTCACCCAGCAGTTGACTATCCGCCGGGGCTTCACCGGCCTGCACCCAGCGACCAATCATCTGGCACAGAATGCGGCGGAAGTACTCATGACGGGTGTACGAGAGGAAGCTGCGACTGTCGGTTAACATGCCGACAAAGCGGCTCAACAGACCCAGTTGCGCCAGTTGCGTCATCTGACGTTCCATACCGTCTTTCTGATCGTTGAACCACCAGCCGGAACCGAACTGCATTTTTCCCGGCATCCCTTCACCCTGGAAGTTGCCGATCATCGTGCCCAACACTTCGTTATCGCGTGGGTTCAGGCAGTAAAGGATGGTTTTCGGCAACAGGTTCTCTTCATTCTGCTTGCTGAGCAGTTTTGACAGCTCTTCAGCCATCGGACGGTCGTTGATAGAGTCAAAACCCACATCCGGCCCCAGCAGTTTGAACTGACGCAGGTTGTTATTGCGCAGAGCACCAATGTGGTACTGCTGTACCCAACCACGACGCGCATATTCCGCGCCCAGGAACACCAGCACTGCGGTTTTGAACTGTGCCACTTCATGCTCGCTCAGCGTCTCGCCCGCCAGACGGCGTGTCAGAATACTATCCAGTTCCGCTTCGCTGGACTCGGCAAACAGCACCACGTCCAGCGCATGGTCGGAGACTTTGCAACCGTGCGCAGCGAAGTGGTCAAGACGTTTGGTCAGCGCGCTTTGCAGATCGGTAAAGCGACGGATGTCGGTGTCAGAAACTTCACCCAGTTTTGCCATGTAATCGTTGAAGGTCGCCTGTTCAATATTGAAGGCTTTATCCGGACGCCAGCTCGGCAAGACTTTCACCGAGAAGCTGCTGTCTTTTGCGACCGTTGCATGATGCTCCAGCGAATCAATTGGATCGTCAGTGGTACCAACCATTTTCACGTTCATCTGCTGCATGATACCGCGGGCGGAGAACGCATCCTGCGCCAGCAGTTCATTGCACTGATTCCAGATCTCGTCCGCCGTTGATGGAGAGAGCAATTTGCCGGTCACGCCAAACGGACGACGCAGTTCAAGGTGTGTCCAGTGGTATAACGGGTTGCCGATAGTATGCGGAACCGTCGCCGCCCACGCGTCAAACTTCTCGCGATCCGAGGCGTCGCCGGTACACAGGCGCTCAGCGACACCGTTGGTGCGCATGGCGCGCCATTTGTAATGGTCACCTTTCAGCCAGATGTCATACAGGTTATTGAATCGGTAGTCTTCGGCGATTTGCTGCGGCGGCAGATGGCAATGGTAATCGAAGATAGGCTGGTCTTTGGCGTAATCATGATACAGACGGCGGGCAAATTCAGTATCAAGTAGAAAATCTTCTGTCATAAACGGGGTCATTTTCGTCTTCCTCTCAACGAGTGCGTCTGATTGCTTATAGAGCGATGCTGACAAAGTTATCACACCAATTTCCATAGCCTGTAGATATTTTCGTGAGATAGATCAATAAATGCTGACAAATTATTTACCCTCAAAGAGGTAAACACCGTTCCAGGCCGCGCCAGCTCTGGTGTCGCCTAATCGAAATAATAACCATGCTAAGATTCACACTTTTGTGATGGCACTCACCCTTTAAAGTTGTATGACAAGTTATCTTTCTGCCGTCGCGATACATAAGCAGACGGAATGCAAAATTACCGATGATTCATCATCGGATTCACCGGTACGGAAACCGAATTAGCAAAATTTATTTATGGCAACGTTCGGGCGTACCGGCTTTTTTGGGTTACCCCGTCGTAAACAGCATCCTCTGCCCCAGGCAGGAAGATGACCGCGCTCCTTGCGGAAATAACAAAACGATGAGGTTTTACATGCGTAAAATTAAAGGGTTACGTTGGTACATGATTGCACTGGTGACGCTTGGCACCGTGCTGGGTTACCTGACGCGTAACACTGTGGCGGCAGCTGCGCCAACTCTGATGGAAGAGTTGCACATCTCCACCCAACAGTACTCCTATATCATCGCAGCCTATTCTGCTGCTTACACTGTCATGCAACCTGTTGCCGGCTATGTGCTGGACATACTGGGCACCAAAATAGGCTACGCGATGTTTGCCGTGCTATGGGCCGTTTTCTGTGGCGCAACCGCGCTGGCAGGAAGCTGGGGTGGCCTGGCGCTGGCGCGTGGCGCGGTTGGTGCGGCAGAAGCCGCGATGATCCCGGCGGGTCTGAAAGCCAGTTCCGAATGGTTCCCGGCGAAAGAGCGCTCCATTGCGGTCGGCTACTTTAACGTCGGCTCCTCTATCGGTGCGATGATTGCTCCGCCGCTGGTTGTCTGGGCGATTGTGATGCACAGTTGGCAGATGGCCTTCATCATCTCTGGCGTCCTGAGCTTCATCTGGGCGATGTCCTGGCTTATCTTCTATAAGCACCCGCGTGACCAGAAAAAACTAACGGACGAAGAGCGCGACTACATTATTAATGGTCAGGAAGCGCAGCACAAAAACAGCACCCAAAAGAAAATGTCGCTCGTGCAGATCCTGCGTAACCGCCAGTTCTGGGGTATCGCCCTGCCGCGTTTCCTTGCTGAGCCAGCCTGGGGGACATTTAACGCCTGGATCCCGCTGTTCATGTTTAAAGTCTATGGCTTTAACCTGAAAGAAATTGCGATGTTTGCCTGGATGCCGATGCTATTTGCCGATCTTGGTTGCATCGTGGGCGGTTACCTGCCGCCGCTGTTCCAGCGCTGGTTTGGCGTCAACCTGATTGTCTCACGTAAAATGGTCGTTACATTGGGTGCCGTGCTGATGATTGGCCCAGGGATGATCGGTCTTTTCACCAGCCCATACATCGCCATCATGCTGCTGTGTATTGGTGGTTTTGCTCACCAGGCACTGTCCGGGGCGCTGATTACACTCTCATCTGACGTCTTTGGTCGTAACGAAGTGGCAACGGCGAACGGTCTGACCGGGATGTCCGCCTGGCTGGCAAGCACGCTGTTTGCCCTGGTGGTCGGCGCGCTGGCGGACACCATCGGCTTCAGCCCGCTGTTTGCGGTCCTGGCCGTGTTCGACCTGCTCGGTGCGCTGGTTATCTGGACCGTGCTGCAAAACAAACCGGCCAGTGACGTAGATTCCGACTCGCAGTTCGATAAACCGGCGGCGCAGAGTTAGCCTGCCGACGGATAACACGTAAGCAAACCAGGCCGCCTGCTGGCACTCGCAGGCGGCTTTTTCGTTTCTGCGTGTGGAGCCAACCTCGCGAAAGTGGTATAACAAATACAGTCTGCCGTATCATGCCTGGAGTGCATATGGAAATCACCGAACCACGACGTTTGTATCAACAACTTGCTGCTGATTTAAAAGAGCGCATCGAACAGGGCGTTTACCTGGTGGGTGATAAATTGCCTGCAGAGCGTTTTATTGCCGATGAAAAAAACGTCAGCCGTACCGTGGTTCGTGAAGCCATCATCATGCTGGAAGTCGAAGGATTTGTTGAGGTCCGTAAAGGTTCCGGGATTCACGTGATTTCTAATCAGCCGCGCCACCAGCAGGCCACTGACGAGTCGCTGGAGTTTGCCAACTACGGTCCTTTTGAATTGCTACAGGCGCGCCAGCTTATCGAAAGCAACATTGCGGAGTTTGCTGCCACGCAGGTCACCAAGCAGGACATCATGAAACTGATGGCAATCCAGGAACAGGCGCGCAATGAGAAATGTTTCCGCGACTCCGAATGGGATCTGCAATTCCACATTCAGGTGGCGTTAGCCACGCAGAACTCAGCGCTGGCCGCTATCGTGGAAAAAATGTGGACTCAGCGCAGTCACAACCCGTACTGGAAGAAACTGCACGAACACATTGATGCGCGTACCGTGGATAACTGGTGTGACGACCACGATCAAATCCTTAAGGCGTTGATCCGCAAAGACCCGCATGCGGCAAAACTGGCGATGTGGCAGCATCTCGAAAACACAAAAATCATGCTGTTCAATGAAACCAGCGACGATTTTGAATTTAATGCCGACCGTTACCTGTTTGCCGAAAACCCGGTGGTTCATCTCGATACGGCGGCTAACGCAACAAAATAAAATTTCTTGATTCGACAGGCGCGCCGCTGCGCCTGTCAGTAAGCGAAAGGTATAAAGTGTCAGCCTGTGTAAATCCTCTCGCCACCCTCTCCTGCGATCAGCAGAATCACACTTCACGGACGTGCAATTTCTATAACGGACTACGTTGACCTTTGTTACAATTAGATGCAATTCGAATTTATGTTTGTTAGTGCTTGCTTAATTCATAACTTTTAACAGGGAATAGTTCAGGCCGCGGCTTTGCGCCGTCCGCACACCATGCAAAACATTAACAATGATGCGGCGTAGCAAACTTCTGAACCCGGCGTGACGTTAACCAATTCGACCTGGAATACTGAATGGAACTTTTGACTCAATTACTGCATGCCCTGTGGGCGCAGGATTTTGAAACACTGGCTAATCCTTCCATGATTGGCATGCTGTATTTTGTTTTATTTATGATTCTGTTTCTGGAGAACGGGTTGCTGCCAGCCGCCTTTTTGCCCGGCGACAGCCTGCTGGTTTTAGTGGGCGTTCTGATTGCTAAAGGCGCAATGGGCTTTCCGCAAACCATTTTGTTGCTGACCGCGGCGGCAAGCCTCGGTTGCTGGCTGAGCTATATTCAGGGCCGATGGCTGGGCAATACCCGCATCGTACAAAACTGGTTATCGCACCTGCCCGCCCACTATCACCAACGCGCCCACCATTTATTCCATAAGCATGGTCTTTCCGCCCTGCTTATTGGCCGTTTTATCGCATTTGTTCGTACCTTGCTGCCTACCATCGCGGGTTTGTCCGGCCTGAATAATGCCCGTTTTCAATTTTTCAACTGGATGAGCGGGTTACTGTGGGTGCTGATTTTAACCAGTCTGGGTTATCTGTTGGGTAAAACGCCGGTATTCCTGAAGTATGAAGATCAGTTAATGTCTTGCCTGATGCTGTTACCCGTGGTGCTGCTGGTTTTTGGCCTGGGCGGTTCGCTGGTCGTCTTGTGGAAAAAGAAATACGGGAATCGAGGGTAAGGGATGCTGAAACCGCGCATAACGCTTAAACAACTGGCCTGGAGTACCGCCTTTCTGCTGGCGATAAGCGCCACGCTGTTGGTCTGGTCTGCGATTCGTCAGCAAGAATCAACGCTTGCGATCCGTGCCGTTCACCAGGGAGCCAGCATGCCGGACGGTTTCTCGATCTGGCATCACCTCGACGCTAACGGTATTCGTTTCAAAAGCATTACACCGAAGAATGACACTCTGCTCATCACTTTCGATTCCAGCGCCCAGAGTGCCGCAGCCAAAGCGGTTCTCGACAAAACGCTGCCCAACGGCTACATCATTGCCCAACAGGATGATAACAATCAGGCCGTCCAGTGGTTGTCACGTTTACGAGAGCCCCCGCATCGGGTAGGGTAATCTCCAGGAATCCGAATCATATCACCCACTTTGGTGATTTCAGCGATTAATGTCTATGATTAATGAGGCGATGGGGTCACCCTGTCGCTTTATCACTGGATCATCGTTTCTGAATTCATGGGGACGAGTCACAATGGAAGGTTCAAGAATGAAATACCGCATCGCTTTCGCAATTTCCCTTTTCGCTCTCAGTGCCGGCAGCTACGCCAACACCCTCTGCCAGGAAAAAGAGCAGGATATTCAACGGGAAATCAGCTACGCCGAAAAACACAACAACCAGAACCGTATTAATGGGCTGAAAAAAGCGCTCAGCGAAGTCAGGGCCAACTGTACTGACAGCAAGCTGCGCGCCGATCATCAGGAAAAAATTGCGGAACAGAAGGAAGAGATTGCCGAACGTCAGCGCGATCTCGCTGAAGCGAAGCAAAAAGGCGATGCGGACAAAATTGCCAAACGCGAGCGCAAGCTGGCGGAAGCCCGGGCTGAACTCAAAGAGCTCGAGGCTCGCGACTACTAAGCATCAGACCACTTACTCACCTGGAGAATACTATGTCGAAAGAAAACACATCGGAACATCTGCGCGCTGAGTTGAAATCCCTGGCCGATACGCTGGAAGAGGTGCTGAACTCCTCTGGCGATAAATCGAAAGAAGAGTTGAGTAAGATCCGCAGCAAAGCCGAGCGCGCGCTGAAAGAGAGCCGCTATCGCCTCGGTGAAACGGGCGATGCCATTGCCAAACAGACGCGTGAAGCCGCTGCGCGTGCTGACGACTATGTGCGCGAAAATCCGTGGACCGGCGTCGGGATTGGCGCGGCTGTGGGCGTCGTGCTGGGCGTTCTGCTGTCGCGTCGTTAATGATGGCGGATCCTCATCACGCACAAGGGCCCGGGAAAAGCGTTCTGGGTATCGGGCAGCGGATTGTCACTATCCTCGTTGAGATGGTGGAAACCCGGTTGCGTCTGGCAGTGGTCGAGCTGGAAGAAGAAAAGGCTAACCTCTTTCAGCTCCTGCTGATGCTGGGACTCACCATGCTCTTCGCTGCATTTGGTTTGATGAGCCTGATGGTGTTAATCATCTGGGCCGTCGACCCGCAGTATCGGCTCAATGCGATGATCGCCACCACGGTCGTTCTGCTGGCTCTGGCGCTGATTGGCGGAATATGGACGCTGCGAAAAGCGCGGCGCTCCACATTGTTACGTCATACCCGCCATGAACTGGCGAATGACCGGCAATTGCTCGAGGAGGAGAGTCGTGAGCGGTAAAGGTGAACGTGCACAACGTAAGGCCCGACTGCTTCGTGAGATCCAACAGCAACGGCTGGATCTTTCAGCCAGTCGTCGTGACTGGCTGGAAGCCACGGGCGCTTACGATCGCGGCTGGAACACGCTGCTGAGTTTGCGCTCGTGGGCGCTGGTCGGCAGCAGCGTGATGGCGGTCTGGACGATTCGCCACCCTAACCTGCTCGTGCGTTGGGCAAGGCGTGGGGTCGGCCTCTGGAGCGCATGGCGGCTGGTCAAAAAGACGCTGCGCTCGCCTGTCGCCTGATGGCGCTTCGCTTATCAGGCCTACGCACTCGACCTCTCCCTACTTCACCTGATGGCGCTTCTCTTATCCGACTCTCGCACTCAATATGTAGGCCAGATAAGGCGTAGCCGCCATCTGGCTTACGCACTCGACCTCTCCCTACTTCACCTGATGGCGCTTCTCTTATCCGACTCTCGCACTCAATATGTAGGCCAGATAAGGCGTAGCCGCCATCAGGCCTACGCACTCGACCTCTCCCTACTTCACCTGATGGCGCTTCTCTTATCCGACTCTCGCACTCAATATGTAGGCCAGATAAGGCGTAGCCGCCATCTGGCTTACGCACTCGACCTCTCCCTACTTCACCTGATGGCGCTTCTCTTATCCGACTCTCGCACTCAATATGTAGGCCAGATAAGGCGTAGCCGCCATCTGGCTTACGCACTCGACCTCTCCCTACTTCGCCGCATGGCGCTTCTCTTATCCGACTCTCGCACTCAATATGTAGGCCGGATAAGGCGTAGCCGCCATCCGGCAACTGCAATACCGCGCCACTACAAAATCAAAATTTTTGAAGATTACTGACAGTTTTCCTTGCTAACAATTCTCATTCTTCACGCTTATGATTCTCTCCATCGACAGCAATGACGCGGAACACCGCGAAATTGCACTAAAAAACAAAATCAGCAGTTGTGTGGTTTCCTGGAGAGAAGAATGAAAAAATTAGAAGATGTTGGTGTACTGGTAGCGCGTATTCTGATGCCAATCCTGTTTATTACCGCAGGTTGGGGAAAAATCACCGGTTACGCCGGTACTCAACAGTATATGGAAGCGATGGGCGTTCCGGGATTCCTGCTGCCACTGACCATTTTGCTCGAGTTTGGCGGCGGTCTGGCGATTCTGTTCGGTTTCCTGACCCGTACCACCGCGCTGTTTACCGCAGGCTTCACGCTGTTGACCGCGTTTATCTTCCACAGTAACTTTGCTGAAGGCGTTAACTCGCTGATGTTCATGAAAAACCTGACCATCGCTGGCGGTTTCCTGCTGCTGGGTATTACCGGTCCGGGCGCATTCAGTATCGACCGCGTACTGAACAAAAAGTGGTAAGCGCTCTATAATGAATGAAAAGAACGAGGGGATTTTCTCCTCGTTTTTGCTATCTGAGGGAAAGAAATCATGGGACAACTGATCGACGGCGTCTGGCATGACACCTGGTATGATACCAAATCCACCGGGGGAAAATTTCAACGTTCTGTATCGGCATTCCGTAACTGGCTCACCGCGGATGGCGCGCCTGGTCCTTCCGGCGAAGGCGGTTTTGCTGCGGAAAAAGACCGCTATCACCTGTATGTTTCACTCGCCTGTCCATGGGCGCACCGTACGTTAATCCTGCGTAAGCTCAAGGGACTGGAGCCGTTTATCTCGGTCTCAGTTGTGAATCCATTGATGCTGGAAAACGGCTGGACTTTTGACGATGATTTCCCGGCGGCCACGGGTGATACCTTATATCAGCACGAATTTCTGTATCAGCTTTACCTGCACGCCGATCCCCATTACAGCGGTCGCGTGACCGTGCCAGTGCTGTGGGATAAAAAGAACCATACAATTGTCAGCAATGAATCCGCTGAAATTATTCGCATGTTCAATACGGCGTTTGATGCGCTGGGCGCAAAAGCCGGGGACTACTATCCCCCTGAACTGCGCAATAAAATCGACGAACTGAACAGCTGGATTTATGACAACGTTAACAATGGCGTCTATAAAGCGGGTTTTGCCACCAGCCAGCAAGCCTATGACGACGCCGTAGAAAACGTCTTTACCGCGCTGGCGCGACTGGAGCAGATCCTCGGCCAGCATCGCTATCTGACGGGCAATCGGCTAACAGAGGCGGATATTCGTTTGTGGACAACGCTCGTCCGCTTTGATCCGGTGTACGTCACGCATTTCAAATGCGACAAGCATCGCATTAGCGACTATCTCAACCTGTACGGTTTCCTGCGCGATATTAACCAGATGCCGGGCATCGCGGAAACGGTCAATTTTGACCATATTCGCAACCACTATTTCCGCAGCCATAAGACCATTAATCCGACGGGCATTATTTCCATTGGCCCGTGGCAGGATCTCAACGAACCACACGGGCGTGAAGGCCGTTTCGCTGAGTGAATCCAGGTACCCTTCAGGGTGCCTCAGTCCGCTGACAAAGAAGGAAAAACGGGGTTTTTCCTTCTTTGTGGTTATCAGCCGAAAATCAATGAATTGATTTTCCTGGCGTTTAATTAGGCGCTCTCTGCTTGTCCAGTATCGGGATGAGGTTTGTCATCACTCTCCAGGCACCTTTCAGGGTGCCTTATTAATTCATTATTCAAATATTTACCATCTAATCATTCGCAACTACTCTTATTTTGATTGCTTTTAAAACAAGTGATTGTCATAAGGTTGAGGCGAAAATGGACTGGTATATAAACGTTTTACGCAATTATGTCGGTTTCGGCGGTCGGGCCCGCCGCAAAGAGTTCTGGATGTTTATTCTGGTCAACATCATCTTCGCGTTCGTACTGGGCGTTCTGGATAAGATGTTTGGCTGGCAGCGTGCCGGAGGAGAAGGGGTACTGACGACGATTTACGCGATCCTCGTCTTTTTACCCAGTTGGGCCGTTCAGTTCCGGCGTCTGCACGATACCGATCGAACCGCCTGGTGGCTGTTATTGTTAGTGATTCCTGTCATCGGCTGGCTGGTGATCATCATCTTTAGCTGTCAGGACGGCACGCCCGGCGAAAACCGCTTCGGACCTGACCCTAAACAAAACGAAATGCGTTGAGTGGCTTCGGGGCAATCGGTTTGCCCCGAATATGATAATCCTGAAGAAAAGCGTCGTTTATTTCCTGGCAAACAGTTTTGGAATTTCACGCAGACACCAGGCTTTAGCTTCACCCATACTGTCTCGCCGCCAGGCCATAATGATGTCAATCTCACTGGTCGATTCCGGACTGACCACGCGCAGTCGCCCTTCGGCAATATCCTGTTCCACCAGCGGATAAGGCATCGTCGCCACCCCTAATCCTGCCAGCAACGCCTGACGCTTGTCTTCGATGGTACTGACGGTGAGGCGCGCTTGTTTATCCAACAGTTGTACCGTTAATACCGGACGTTCACGCGCGGTATCCGCGACCGCGACGCCGCGATACTTCACGCGCGTCACTTCCGACAGCGGTTCCGGCTCCTGATGAATCGGGTGATCCGGTGCGGCAACATAGACGTTCATCAGGGTATAAAGCTTGCGGGAGTTAATTTCAGACGACGAGCGAAAGTGCATGTCCGGAGCCACCACGATATCCGCCCTGCCCTGTTCCAGCCGCTCCCATGCCCCTGCCAGCACTTCGGTGATCACCGAAAGCTGCGTATTGGCTTTGAGGGCCAGTTTATCGATGAGCGGGAAAAAGGCCGGGGTTGGCACCAGCGCCTCGGTCACAATCGTCAGATGCGTCTCCCACCCTCGCGCCAGCGCCTCAGCGTCCGTGGTGAGCTTATCAGCCGCCTCCAGCAGCACGCGCCCTCTTTCCAGCAGCATGCGCCCAACGTTAGTAAATTTTGTACGATGCCCGGAGCGGTCAAACAGCACGACATCCAACTCTTCTTCCAGCTTCTGCATGGTGTAGCTGAGTGCAGACGGCACGCGTCCCAGTTCATCTGCCGCTGCAGCAAAGCTACCGCGGCGATCTATCGCGTCCATTACGCGTAATGCCTCAAGCGTTAATGCCCTTTCTTTGGCCATATCGTTCTCATTCAGGAAATTTGAACATACCGGGCAGAATATCTGGCTAACAATGCAGCGTCCAGCCCCTTAACATAAAAGGAAGTAAAGAGAGGTCAAGAACTATGATTACTACCCGAACAGCCAAACAATGCGGACAAGCAGACTACGGATGGCTGCAGGCCCGTTACACCTTCTCCTTTGGACACTATTTCGACCCGAAACTGCTGGGCTACGCGTCGCTGCGCGTGCTCAATCAGGAAGTGCTGGCGCCCGGCGCGTCTTTCCAGCCGCGCACCTGGCCAAAGGTGGACGTGCTCAATCTGATTCTCGAGGGCGTTGCTGAGTACCGTGACAGTGAAGGCAACCATGTGCAGGCCCAGGCGGGTGAAGCATTACTGCTCGCGGCCCAGCCAGGCATCAGCTACAGCGAGCATAATGTCAGCAAAGACAAGCCGCTTACGCGTATGCAGTTGTGGCTCGACGCCTGTCCTGAGCGCGAGAATGCCCTGGTGCAAAAGATGAAACTGACAAAGGCTAAACAGCAGTTGATCGCGTCACCCGACGGCGAGAACGGCAGCCTGCAGCTGCGCCAGCAGGCGTGGGTACACCAGATCGAGCTGAATCAGGGCGAGTCGCTGAGTTTTCAGCTCCACGGCCCGCGCGCCTACCTGCAGTCGATTCACGGCACCTTTCACGCCGTTACTCACGATGAAGCGCGCGAAGCGTTGACCTGTGGCGACGGAGCCTTTATTCGTGATGAAGATAACATAACGCTCGTTGCCGATACGCCGTTGCGGGCTTTGCTGATAGATTTGCCGGTGTAATGGGTAATGGAGTTACGTATGAGTAAGAAAGCGAAAAAACAGGCCCCGACCGTCAAATCCGACGTTGCACAGACGCCTCCCGCCCCTCGTGCTTTTGGCTACGAGGAGATGTTGACCGAGCTGGAAGCGATTGTTTCCGATGCCGAAGTTCGGTTAGCTGAAGAGGACGAAATCGCCTGAGGCCCGTTGCCGGATGACGGCGCAAGCGCCTTATCCGGCCTACAAACGTGTTTTACCGTAGGCCCGATAAGCGAAGCGCCATCGGGCACTCAAACATCCGGTTAATGCGCTTTACGCGCCATGATCTCGATAATCTGTTTGTCCGTCTGCTGCATTGAATGACATGCCAGCGCGCACAGGTTAGCAATAGACTGTTCCACGTTGTGCGCCACAATCCCCTCGTTACCCGTGACCGCCGTATCGTCCAGCGCCATCAGCACCGCCTTCCACGCCGCAGAGGCACTGGTAGAGACTTTCATCGCGCAACTGTTGGATGCCCCATCGCAAATCATTCCACTTACATCGCCAATCATGCTGCTGATCGCCATCGAAATCGTGCTGTAGCGTCCTTCATCGACCAGCCAGGCCATCCCTGCCGCTGCGCCCATCGCGGCGGTCGTTGCCGCACACAGCGCCGACAGACGCGGGAGCTGATGGTGTATATAGATAGCACTCAGATGGGAAAGCATCAGCGCACGCGCCAGTTTCTCGTCGTCCGCGCCAAAGTGCTCGGCGACAACCATCACCGGTACCGTGGCGGTGATCCCCTGATTGCCTGAGCCGGAGTTGCTCATGGCAGGCAGCGTCGCCCCGCCCATGCGCGCATCCGACGCCGCGCTGGTTCGGATGAGGATCGCCGTCGAGAGATCGTTTGCCAGCAGACCGCGCGCGCACTGCTTTTCCATCGTTGCGCCAATGTGCAGTCCCCAGTTTCCCCGCAGCCCTTCCTGCGACAACGCGCCGTTGAGTCTGGCGGCGTCGAGAATAAAACGGATGGCGTCAAACGGCACCGTATTCACAAACGCCAGAATCTCTTCCAGCGAGGTCTCAGAAAGCACCGCCAGCGGCGATTCCTGCGCCTCGCTGTTGGCATTCGCTTGTTGAGAAAACTTCACGCCGGTGTGGGTTTCGATACGCACAATGTGGGTATGACCGCCAACAATAGTGACGCACGCCCAGCTGTCCTGGCTATAGACCTTCGCCCGGGAAAACAGGATGTCGTCACAGGGCTGCTGCAACATCACCGATACCTTGCCGGCTTTCAGCATCGCCTTCGCATCGTCAATCGCCTGTGCAGAGGCATCTTTCAACACCTCCAGTCCGGCGCTGGGGTCTCCCCCCAGCGCCCCCAGCGCAGCGGCAATGGGCAGCCCAACCATGCCGGTTCCCGGCACCGTCACCCCCAATCCGTTTTTCATCAGATTGGGCGAGACCCAGGCATCGATTCGCTCCACCGCACCATTCAGTTCAGAGGCCGCCACCGCCGCAGCCAGCGCAAGGGAAACGGGTTCCGTACAGCCCAGCGCCGGTTTCACCTCCTCCTTTACTGCGCGGATGAAACGCGACCACAACGGATTTTTTATCGTCTCAGACATAACAACAACCTTCAGGATAAATCAGGAAAAAGCCAGGAACGGAGATACGCACAGCAGCAAACCGGTGACGATAATCAGATACAGCGACGCCCCTTTGTATTTGTGCAGTGCAGGAACTTTGTAGACCAGCCAGGCGGGGATCAAACATCCCACCATGCCGAAAATAGGGCTACAAATCGACGTAAAACTCAGAACCGGCGCGTTGAGCACAATAGCGCTCCAGGCCAGTAAAATGGCAAACAGCATGATGCCGCGCTGCACCAGCGTTTCATTGATCTTCTCAGCAGGCAGTTTGCGGCGCAGGATGTTCATCGCAATCCCCTGCGTGGCTTCGCGGAAACCTAAGTAGACGCCAAAGAATGCAGTCATCACGGCGAAAATGTTCAGGATGACACTCACGACTTTCACCCAACCGGCGCCTGCGCCGCTGATGAACTGTGCGGCAATCGCCAGAGCGGAAATATTCTGCTCATAGGCTTTAACCGCTTCATCGTGTCCCATTGCCAGCGTAAAGGAGACGGCGTAGAAGAAGACGGTGACAAACAAAATGCCGAAGGCAATGTTCATGGCGCGTAGCGCTTTATGACGTGCTACCTCGACGGATTTCTCACGGGAGCGGTAGGAGATCACCATCGGGCTCAGGGTCTGGATAAACAGGATCGAAGTCAGGGTAAACGGCAGCGTGATAATCGCGTTCTTCACCAGCAACCCCATCGGCGGCAATGCGCCAATATTGTACAGATGCCACATGCCAACCATCGACACACCCAGTGCCGCCACGACCAGCAGTTTGGTCAGCACCATACCGGTAGAGATTTTGAACAGCAGTTTCTCACCGCGCGAGGAGATAGCAACGAGAATGCAGATCAGCACCAGCCCATAGAAGGGATTATCGGACAGAAGCCCTTCTGTCACGCCAAAGGTATGCAGATAGGAAGCGCTGTCGTTGGTGATGGCCGTGGAATAGACGAACATCCAGATGACCAGCATCACGAAGTACAGCGCGCCTAACAGGATGCCCCAGTTTTTCCCCAGATACCCGCTGATGACGCTGGGATAGTCTTTGCATTCCGGGGATTCCGCCAGCGTATTGATAAACAAACGCTGAAACAGATACATGGCGGGATAACCGATAATCGATGAGAGCAAGAAGACCCACAGTCCCATCAAACCGACCTGAACCGGGAGAAAAACAATCCCCGCGCCAATCGCCATCCCGATACTCATAATTACCCAACCGGTGTCGGTGCTGTCGAATTTAATCGCTTCCCGCCACTCACTCTCTGTCATGCCAGCCCGGCGCGCTGGGGCGCTGGCGTCGAGAATGACACTACTGTTCGTTGCCGTTTCCATAAAACTCTCGCTCATTATGTAGGGTACATTTTTATTTTTTGTCGTGCCGCATCAAGGCGATACGCGGTACGGGATATGCAGGCGAGTCATTAGAATGGAAAAAAGCATACGCTCAGATTCAGAGAAAAACGTCACAAAATAACCCTGATATTTTCGATAAGTTAAGAAATATTTTCTATTAAAAAACACTACTGTGTTATTTTTTTCTAACATTGAAGAAGATCACAACAAAAAAGCACACCGAAGTGTGCTTTTAGATGACTGACAATGGATGAAATGCCCGATAGCGCAAGCTTATCGGGCCTACAAACGGTGAACGTGTAGGCCGGATAAGGCGACAGCCGTCATCCCGCAAAAACAACTAAATGCCCGATGGCGCAGGCTTATCGGGCCTACAAACGGTGAACGTGTAGGCCGGATAAAGCGACAGCCATCATCCGGCAAAAACAACTAAATGCCCGATGGCGCAAGCTTATCGGGCCTACGAACGATGAACGTGTAGGCCCGATAAGGCGACAGCCGTCATCCGGCAACAACTAAATGCCCGATAGCGCAAACTTATCGGGCCTACGAACGATGAACGTGTAGGCCCGATAAGGCGATAGCCGTCATCCCGCAAAAACAACTAAACGCCCGATGGCGCAAGCTTATCGGGCCTACGAACGATGAACGTGTAGGCCGGATAAGGCGATAGCCGTCATCCGGCAAGCTTTCTGGCGTTAGCTAACTGCACACCACTTTGATAGCCAGGCCGCCGCGCGAAGTTTCGCGGTACTTATCGTTCATGTCCTTACCCGTCTCGTACATGGTCTCGATGACTTTATCCAGCGAGACGCGCGGCTCAGAGGTGCGGCGCAGTGCCATACGTGCGGCGTTAACGGCTTTAACCGCGTTGATCGCATTGCGTTCAATACACGGAATCTGTACCTGCCCGGCCACCGGATCACAGGTTAAGCCAAGGTTGTGCTCCATCGCGATTTCCGCCGCGATGCAAACCTGCGCCGGACTGCCGCCCAGCAGTTCAGTCAACCCCGCCGCGGCCATTGAACTGGCCACGCCGATTTCCCCCTGACAGCCGACTTCCGCCCCGGAGATTGACGCATTCATTTTGTACAGCGCCCCGATGGCCCCGGCCGCCAGCAGGTAGCGAGCAATGGAGTTGGCATTCAGCGGGCGACGGAATTTATCGTAATAAGCCAATACCGCAGGAATAATACCGCATGCGCCATTGGTTGGCGCAGTCACCACGCGCCCGCCTGCCGCATTCTCCTCACTGACCGCGAGCGCAAACATGTTGATCCAGTCGATGACGTTCATCGGATCGCTGGAGAGACTGTCATTGGAGACCAGCAAACGGCGTAGCGCCACCGCGCGACGCGGCACATTCAGCGGACCGGGTAAAACCCCTTCGGTATTCATCCCGCGTTCAATGCCACCCTGCATCACATCCCAGATCTGGGCGAACCCGGCATCAATCTCCGCCTTACTGCGCAGCGCCAGTTCGTTTTGCATCATCAGTCCGGAGACCGAAAGGCCGTTGTGCTCACACAGTTTCAGCAATTCTCTGGCGGAATGGAAATCATAAGGGACCGGCGTTTCTACGTCGTGCGCCTGACCAAAGCGCTCTTCCTCCACGATAAACCCGCCGCCAATGGAGTAGTAGGTTTTACTCAACAGCGTGTCCTGGTTTTCCCAGGCGGTGATCCGCATTCCGTTCTCGTGCCGTGGTAGCGTTTCTTCATGAAAAATAATGCTCTCGGCAACCGGGAAATCAACGACATGCGTCCCCTCAGCAACCGGCAATCGACCGGTACGGGTCACCTCGCCAATAAACGCGGGGATGGCGTCAATGTTGACGCTTTGCGGACTGTTCCCGGCCAACCCCATCATAATGGCGGTATCAGTCGCATGGCCTTTCCCGGTCAGCGACAGCGAACCATACAGATCAACCGACATGCGCGTCGTGCGCGATAAGCGTCCACTGCTGACCAGTTGATCGATAAAACGTTTTCCTGCATTCATCGGGCCTACGGTATGGGAGCTGGAAGGACCAATGCCAGGTTTGAAAATATCGAATGCGCTAATCATTTTTACACCCTCGGACTCGTTCAGTGGAGACCAGGTTTTCATACGCATAGTGAATCGGGGCGATCCGCAGACCGCCCCGATAACGTTACATCGCCTGGGTGAAAGTACGCGAAATGACGTCCTGCTGCTGCTCACGGGTGAGCGCGTTGAAGCGCACAGCGTAGCCGGAGACGCGGATCGTCAGGTTCGGATAGTTTTCCGGATGTTCAATGGCATCCAGTAACATCTCCTTGTTCATTACGTTAACGTTCAGGTGCTGCCCACCTTCCACGTGTGCTTCATGATGGAAGTAACCATCCAGCAGCCCGACCAGGTTGGTCTTGCGCACCGGATCCTCTTTCCCAAGTGCCGCAGGCACAATCGAGAAGGTGTACGAAATCCCGTCCTTCGCGTAGGTAAACGGCAGTTTCGCGACCGAAGTCAGCGAGGCAACCGCGCCTTTGCGATCGCGTCCGTGCATCGGGTTAGCGCCCGGCGCGAATGGCGTCCCGGCGCGACGTCCGTCCGGGGTATTCCCGGTTTTCTGCCCGTACACCACGTTGGAGGTAATGGTCAGAATCGACTGCGTCGGTACCGCGTTCCGGTAGGTTGGCAACACTTTAATTTTCTTCATAAAGCGTTCAACCAGATCGCAGGCGATGCTGTCCACGCGCTCGTCGTTATTTCCGTATTGCGGATATTCCCCTTCAATCACGAAATCAACTGCCAGCCCGTTATGGTCACGAACCGGTTTCACCGTTGCATACTTGATGGCAGAGAGCGAATCCGCCGCCACCGACAGTCCGGCAATACCGCATGCCATCGTGCGATAAACGTCGCGATCGTGAAGCGCCATCAGCGACGCTTCGTAACTGTACTTGTCGTGCATGTAGTGGATGATGTTCAGCGCGCTGATGTACTGCACCGCCAGCCAGTCCATAAAGTGATCCAGACTGTCCATCACGGTGTCGTAATCCAGCACGTCGTCCAGCAGCGGCGCGGTTTTCGGCCCCACCTGGATTTTCAGCTTCTCATCCACACCGCCGTTGATCGCATACAGCAGCGTTTTGGCGAGGTTGGCGCGCGCACCGAAGAACTGCATCTGTTTACCGATCACCATCGGACTCACGCAGCAGGCAATCGCGTAGTCATCGCTGTTAAAGTCGGTACGCATCAGATCGTCGTTTTCATATTGCAGCGACGAAGTGACGATAGAGACCTGCGCGGCATACTTTTTAAACGCAATCGGCAGCGCTTCTGACCACAGCACGGTGAGGTTGGGTTCCGGTGCCGGTCCCATCGTGTGCAGCGTATGCAGGTAACGGAAGGCGTTTTTGGTCACCAGTGTGCGACCATCCAGCCCCATCCCGCCGATCACTTCCGTCGCCCAGATCGGGTCGCCGGAGAACAGTGTGTCAAACTCCGGCGTACGCAGGAAGCGCACCATGCGGATCTTCATAATGAAGTGGTCGATCAACTCCTGCGCCTGTTGCTCTGTGAGGATCCCGGCGTTAAAGTCGCGCTCGATATAAATATCGAGGAACGATGCGGTACGGCCCAGCGACATCGCGCCGCCGTTTTGTGATTTCACCGCCGCCAGATAGGCGAAGTAGACCCACTGTACCGCCTCTTGCGCGTTACGCGCCGGACGAGAGATATCGCAGCCATATTTCGCCGCCATCTCCTGCATTTGCAGCAGCGCGCGACGGTGCTCCGCCAGTTCTTCACGCAGACGAATCGTGGCTTCCAGACTCTGTCCCCACTCCAGATTCGACTGGAGATCGGCAAACTGCAGTTCACGCTCACGAACCAGATAGCGGATGCCGTACAGCGCTACGCGACGGTAATCACCGATAATACGCCCACGACCGTAGCCGTCCGGCAAACCGGTCAACACACCGGATTTACGGCAACGCAGCATGTCCGGAGAATAGGCGTCAAAAACGCCCTGGTTGTGCGTTTTACGCAGCTCAGTGAACAGGTATTCGAAGTTCGGATCCATTTCACGACCATAAGCATCGAACGAGCTTTTGATCATGTTGACGCCGCCAAACGGATGCAGCGCGCGCTTCAGCGGTTTATCCGTTTGCAGACCGACTATCTTCTCCAGTTCTTGCTCGATGTAACCCGCATCGTGTGCAGTAATGGTGGTCGCAATATTGGTATCGAAATCGACTGGCGCATGCGTCGCGTTTTCGATACGAATGCCCGCCATCACCTTTTCCCACAATGCGGTGGTTGCAGGCGTTGCGTCAGCGAGGAAGGATTCATCCCCTTCATAAGGCGTATAGTTGTGCTGAATAAAATCACGGACATTAATTTCTTCTTTCCAGTCCGTACCTTTAAAGCCAAGCCATGCTTCGGCATACAGCATATCGCTGGTATCGATATCTACCTTCATGAAAAATAATCTCTCTACAGAACTACAAATAAATTAGGCGTATTCCATGGCTGCATTAATGCGGCCTAATTGAATCGCATCGAGCGCAATCATTTTTTCTTCGTTCGTCGGGATCACGGCGCAATTAACCTGGGCATCACGGGTGGAAATAATGCGTTCGCCATGAGAATTCGACAGGTTATTTCGGTCGCTGTCAATATTCACCCCCAGTACCGCCAGATGTTCAACCACCAGGCGACGAATTAATACCGAGTTCTCACCAATACCGCCGGTAAAAATAATGCCATCCAGACGATGTAACGAGGCAGCATGACCGGCAATATGACGGGCAATTCGGTGAACAAAGGTTTTAATCGCCAGTTGTGCGCGCTCATGCCCTTCATGCCAGGCTTTTTCCAACACCCGCAGGTCAGACGACAGACCAGAAATCCCAAGCAAACCGGACTCTTTATTCACTACCCGCTCCAGATCGCTCAGAGTCTGATGGGTTTCACTGGCTACCCACGCCATCGCGCCGAAGTCCACGTCGCCGCTGCGTGTGCCCATCATCAGCCCTTCCAGTGGCGTCATCCCCATAGAGGTGTCGACGCTGTGTCCATTACGGACGGCGCAAATTGACGCACCGTTGCCGAGGTGGGCAATCACCAGGCCAGAGTCCTGTTCGGGCAGCGTTAGCAGTTCATGGGCACGTTGAGAAACATAGCGGTGCGACGTTCCGTGAAAACCATAGCGCCGCACGCCCAGTTCTTCGAAATACTTCCACGGCAGACCATACAGATAAGCCTCTGGCGGCATGGTCTGGTGGAAGCTGGTATCAAATACCGCCACCTGTGTGACGCCGGGGAACAGATGCTGTGCGGATTCAATCCCGCTCAGGTTCGCGTAATTATGTAACGGTGCCAATGGTGAAACACGGCGAATATTGTCAATCACCTCATCGGTAATAATGGCTGACTCGGTAAAGATATTTCCACCGTGAGCAATGCGGTGGCCAATTAAGGCCACGCTGTCATTTAAATTACGTTTTTCCAGTTCAAAAGCAATCGCCTTTAATGCGCCTTCGTAGCTGTGGTGAGCCAGTGTGACTGGCTCACCTCCATTTACAGATAAGAACGCATTTTCCGAATTAATACCATCCGCAATGCCTGCCATTAATACATCGCAGTTATTTGCATCCAGTACTGAAAACTTAATTGAAGACGATCCACAATTAATGACCAGAACTATCGGAAACTCATTCATTTCACTACTCCGCTCATCCTGAGCTTAAGGATTAAAACAGTTTGTACACGATATTCAGAATGGTCAGCAGACCAATGATGGTGACAAACACGTTATCCAGACGACCACGGTATTTCGCCAGCGACGGTGCCTTACGAATGGCATACATCGGCAGCAGGCACAGCAGTGAAGCAATAATCGGTGCACCCATCGCTTCAATCAGGTCCAGAATGTTCGGGTTGGCGTAGGCAACAACCCAGGTGGACCCCATGATGAAGATCATGCTGATGGTGTTGAGCTTGCCAGAGGACACCTTCGTTTTATCGCCTTTATAACCGAACTTCAGCACCAGACCGTTCAGCCCTTCCAGCGTTCCCAGATAGTGACCGAAGAAGGATTTAAAGATGGCAACCAGCGCAATAATGGACGCGCCATATTCCAGCACAGTGGCAAAAGTCGATTTCGTACCGGACAGGGACGCGAAATGGTTTGCCAGATAAGACAGTACCGGAATGTTTTGCGCTTTCGCATCCGCCATATTTGCCGGAGAGAGCGTGAACAGGCAGCTAAAGGCGAAGAACATGACCACGGCCACCATCAGCATGCTGGCGCGAGAAATGATCTGAGAACATTTCTGCTCGGTGTATTCACGACCAAAATCTTTCTCGTACTCTTCACGTTTAGAGACCACGAAAGACGAGACGATCGGCGAGAAGTTGAATGAGAACACCATGATGGAGATCCCCAGCCACACGGTGACCAGAATGCCATCGTGACCGGTTAACGCGATATTGCTGATATCGACCTGATCGATCACCGCAGAGTTCCAGTAAGGGATCAGCGACAGCGAGATCAGCACCAGGCTGGCAATGAACGGCCATACCAGGTAGCTCATCACTTTAACCATCAGATCCTTACCAAACCAGATAACGAACGCCATCAGCAGCAGCAGGAACAGGGCCACAAAGCCGCGGTTCAGCGCTGGCATCTGCAACTGGTTTTCCCAGAACGTCATAAACGTGTTGGTAATGGTGACGCCATAAATCCACAGCAGCGGACAAATCGCGAAGAAATAGAGGAACGTGATAACCACGCCGCCCGTCTTACCAAAGTGCTCTTCTACCGTTTCCGTGATGTTGCCAGACGGGTTTGACCCGGACAGACACAGACGCGCCAGCGCGCGGTGGCAATAAAAGGCGATGGGGTACGCCAGTACCAACATCAAAAGAATGGGGATTAAGCCGCCAAATCCTGCGCGGATGGGGAAGAACAACACCCCGGCGCCGATGGCAGTACCAAATAAACCCAGTGTCCAGGTGGTGTCCGATTTACGCCAGGACGACTGTTTTGTCTGGCTGGATACAATGCTGTCAGTAGTACTCATATCCTATCCTCAACGAAGAGATTAATAGCCGGATTTACGCGTCAGCTAAACCCGTAATTTGCGATACACGAGAAAGATCGATATTTCCGCCAGAAATGATGCTGACCGTTTTTCTGTTCTGGATATAACCATCTAATTTCCCACTTAATAAAGCAGCACATGCCAGTGCACCTGCACCTTCGGTCACCACTTTATTACGTTGAATTAAAGCAATCATGCTGTTGCGAATTTCGTCTTCGCTGACCAGGACAATGTCATCCACTAATTCACGCACAATTTCGTAGGTTAAATTACCCGGGCGGGAAACATCACAACCATCCGCCAGGGTGCCGGTCGTTCGGTGCGTGGTTATTTCTCCAGCCTGATAAGACGCCGCCATGCCGTGCACGTTTTCGGACTGCACGCCAATCACTTTAATGGTCGGGTTAATTGATTTAATGGCGATAGCAATACCTGCAATTAAACCGCCGCCGCCGATAGGAACAATCACGTTATCGACGTCATACAGGTCTTCCATAATTTCCAGACCGATAGTGCCCTGGCCGGCAATGACTTTCGGATCGTCATATGGCGGAATAAAAATACGCCCTTCCATTTCGACAATCTCACTGACCTTGGCGATGGTATCGTTGAAGTTGTCGCCGTGCAGCACCACTTCCGCAGAGTAATCGCAGGTGGCGGCCACTTTCGACTTCGGCGCGCCTTTTGGCATCACCACTTTGCCATCAATACCCAGCATTGCGCAGGAGAGGGAAACCCCTTGTGCGTGGTTACCCGCTGAACAGGCGACAACGCCTTTGCGTTTTTCTGCATCCGTCAATGAGCTGAGTTTGTTAAATGCGCCACGAATTTTAAATGAACCGGTACGCTGCATGTTTTCAAATTTAAGGAATATTTCCCCTTTGCACCGCTCACTAAAATAGTTTGAGCGAGGCATGCCTGTTTTATATATTTTCCCCGCCAGTCTTTTTTTTGCTTCGAGGATATCTTCAATGGCAACCGGGAGATCGTAAGTAATGTGCATTGTAACCTCTTACCTGATAGTAAAGTAATAGATAGCCGTAACCAACGTCTGATATTAAGATCGATGGTATGAATAAAGGATTAAATTAAATTTAATCGGTTAGTTGATTTCAATTAATTGCTTTCGCCTGCAACCTTTATAAGATGAATATTCTTTGGCTAATTCAACCAAAACAGAAGCAGCTTTTTTAATACGATAGTTTTTTGACCATATTGCGGCATAGCGCGCAATGGGTAACGATTCTTCTACAGGGAGAGTAATAAACTGGTTTGAACCAAAAGGTGCGGCCATATCGCACGGAATCACTGTCAGAAAATCAGCATTGAGAACAAGATTATAAATGGTCACAACAGAGTCAGTTTTAACGATGTTTTCAATGCTGATGCCATTTCTTTGCAGGGTGGTGAGGAGTTCGCTGTAGTAGCCCATATTCGTTTGTGGCAACACCCACTGTTCGTTCTGCAACGATTCCAGTGTGGTGGTGCCGGTGCATGTTCGGGACTTATTCGCCACCAGCACGAACTCCGACTCAAAGAGCGGCTCGACGTGCAGATCCTGCAATTTCATTTCGTCGCTGAGCGTACCAATCGCGAAGTCCAGTCTCCCGTCGCGGATCGCTGGCAGGAATGAGGAGAGTTGCGCCTCATACATGGAGACCTGCGATTTTGGGTAGACCTCTTTAAACTTCTGGATCATATCGGACATAAAGGTAAAACCAATCAGCGAAGGAAACCCGAATGAGATATCAACCACCGTGTTGTCGGTCATGCTGTTCATCTCATTCACCATGTTTTTCATCTCACGGGTGATGGATTCGGACCAGGAAAGTAAAACCTGCCCGGCATGGGTTAAGGTGACACCGGTATTTTTACGTACCACCAACTCAACGCCGAAATAAGCTTCAATATCGTTAATGATTTTACTGACAGCCGGCTGAGTTAACCCTAATTCTTTTGCCGCAGAACCGATAGAACCGCTTCTGATTACTTCCTGAAAGACCACCAACTGCTGTGTTTTTGGGAGAGCAAACGTATTCATATCGACCTGCGTTAATAACTTTGTTGACGGCGTGAAGTGTAACAAATTACGTGAAGCAGGATATGTGCGACTACTCACAAATTGCCTTCACCTATATTTAAAGGGGTTATTATAAAATAAATAACTTGTTTGAATTCAATTGATTACATAAATACCATGTCACTTTAGTCTGATTTTTGTCAAAAAAAGAGGGGGGGATAACAATATTTTATGGCGATAACACACGTTATTTTCACCTCAGGTTTAAAAATGAGGAATGACGATATTTCAAGCAATTATCGAGCAGTTAATGGCCAAATTGTTCATTAAATTTAATAAGTAATTTATCAAATATAATTATACTCAGGACATAAGTTGAGATAAATAACGTTATACATCACGTTTTTTTGCCTTATTTGTTTATAAAGAAACATTGAATTTATCATTAATTAAATATAAGCATACAAATAGTTATCATTTACAACAATGCATTAACACTGACATTTTTCACTTTTACAGAGTGTAATTTTATCTAAGAGAACGTTTGCTTTTCATTTCTCCCGACAAACTAACCACTGGCAGCGTTTTGTGTTGCTGCTCACAGAACCAGAAATCTCTTATTTGTGAGCAACTCAAAACCATGCCGGATGGCGATGCTATCGCATCTTATCCGGCCTACAGGAGCTACAGGAGCGGGGTCGACATTCGTAGGCCTGATAAGCGAAGCGCCATCAGGCAACAGCTGTCGAATCGTATCCGGCCTACAGGAGCGGGGTCGACGTTCGTAGGCCTGATAAGCGAAGCGCCATCAGGCAACAGCGTTGTTGCAGCCTGTAAAAGCAAAAACCCGCCGAAGCGGGTTTATACATTATGAGGTGAAGCTGACCGATAAGCCGGGTTCTGTCGTGGACAGTCATTCATCTAGGCCAGCAATCGCTCACTGGCTCAAGCAGCCTACCCGGGTTCAGTACGGGCCGTACCTTATGAACCCCTATTTGGCCTTGCTCCGGGTGGAGTTTACCGTGCCACGGACTGTTACCAGCCGCGCGGTGCGCTCTTACCGCACCCTTTCACCCTTACCTGATCCCACTTGCGTGGGCCATCGGCGGTTTGCTCTCTGTTGCACTGGTCGTGGGTTTCCCCCCCAGGCGTTACCTGGCACCCTGCCCTATGGAGCCCGGACTTTCCTCCCCTCCGCCTGTCTCCCTCGAAAGGGACGACGACGAAGCGGCGACTGTCTGGTCAGCTTCGGCGCGCAGTATAGAGGGTTTGCACGCCCTTGTCACCCCGCACTGCGCATTCCCACTGCCAGCGTCGCCGCAATGTTTCGCGATGCCCGGTAAATGTTGTCAAATGCGCCGCGAAAAGCCTCTTCCAGAGTACCAATACTGGTTAATACGCTGAACACGGCATCGATCCCATATTGATGCACCACGCCAACATCCCGCGTCAGACTGCCCGCAATACCAATCACCGGCTTGTGGTATTTCTTCGCTACGTTCGCCACGCCAACCGGCACTTTGCCGTGAATGCTCTGGCTGTCGATGCGCCCTTCACCAGTAACAACCAGCGTACAGTCGTGAATATGTTCTTCCAGATTGAGCGCCTGAGTGACTATCTCAATCCCGCTTTTCAGCTCCGCGCCGAGGAATGCCATCAGCGCCGCCCCCATGCCACCTGCCGCGCCTGCGCCAGGCACGTTTTTCACATCCACACCCAGCGATTTTTTAATGATGTCTGCGTAGTGAGCCAGATTGCGGTCCAGTTCGAGGATCAACGCCTCCGTCGCCCCTTTTTGCGGACCAAAGATCCGCGAGGCGCCCAGCTCGCCCACCAGCGGATTAGTCACGTCACAAGCGACGCGGATAGCACAGTCTTTTATGCGCGGATCCAGACCAGACACATCAATGGTGTTGAGACTATTCAGGCTGCCGCCACCGTAGCCCATTTCAGTTCCGTTGGCATCGCACAACTTCGCCCCCAGCGCCTGAACCATCCCGGCTCCACCATCATTGGTCGCGCTCCCGCCAATGCCGATAATAATATTGCTCGCCCCACTGTCCAGCGCCTGCAAAATAAGCTCCCCGGTGCCGCGCGAAGTGGTGATCAGTGGGTTACGTTTATCGGGGGGAACCAGCGCCAGTCCGCTGGCTGCCGCCATTTCAATAAATGCGGTCTTTCCATCGCCTGACATGCCCCAGCTGGCATTCACTTTTTCACCCAGCGGTCCGGTCACCAAAGCGGAATGTGCAGAACCGTGCGTGGCGGCAATCATGGCTTCAACCGTCCCCTCACCACCATCGGCGACCGGAACGGAAACATACTGCGCATCGGGGAAAATTTCCCGAAATCCTTTTTCTATCGCCTGCGCTACCTCAGTAGCAGAAAGGCTTTCTTTATAAGAGTCTGGGGCAATTACGATTTTCATGATGATCGCCTGTTACTGCACAACGCCGGATGGCGTTTTACTTATCCGGCCTACAATCCAGGCCCGGATCGCGACGCGCCATCCGGGCACAAGGTCATTAGCGAGTGACTTCCACTTTCGCCAGTTTTTCGTAATAGCACGCCAGCGCACTGTGGTCGGCGGTTCCCAGGCCGTCAGCACGCAGCGCCTGCATCATCTCCATGACTGCCGCAGTCAGCGGAAGCTGAGCACCAACACCGTGAGACGTATCCAGCGCGTTAGCCAGATCTTTAATGTGCAGGTCGATACGGAAACCTGGCTTGAAGTTACGGTCCATCACCATCGGCGCTTTCGCATCCAGTACGGTACTGCCCGCCAGGCCGCCACGGATCGCCTGATAGACCAGATCCGGATTCACACCGGCTTTGGTTGCCAGCGTCAGCGCTTCGGACATCGCCGCAATGTTCAGCGCCACAATCACCTGGTTTGCCAGCTTGGTGACGTTACCCGCACCGATGTCACCGGTATGAACAACGGAACCCGCCATGGCTTTCAGCAGGGGGTAGTACTTATCGAAAATCGCCTTGTCGCCGCCAACCATCACCGACAGCGTGCCGTCGATAGCCTTTGGTTCACCGCCACTCACCGGCGCGTCCAGCATATCGATGCCCTTGGCTTTCAGCGCGTCGCTGATTTCACGGCTCGCCAGCGGCGCGATAGAACTCATATCGATCAGCACTGTGCCCGGTTTTGCCCCTTCGATAATGCCGCCTTCGCCCAGCGCAACCTCTTTCACATGCGGAGAGTTCGGCAGCATGGTGATGATGACATCACACTGCTCAGCAATCGCTTTAGCGTTAGGAGCGGTTTCTGCGCCTGCCGCGATAACGTCAGCGATCGCTTCAGGATTACGGTCAGAAACCACCAGCGAGTAACCTGCTTTCAGGAGGTTTTTACTCATTGGTTTACCCATGATACCCAGGCCAATAAAACCAACTTTCATAGTCATATCAATAATCTCTCTTGTTTCGGTGGTGGTTATTTCTTAAAGGAGTCAGCCAGCTTCTGCGTGGCGGAACGGAACACGCCCAGGTCGCTACCGACGGCAACAAACGTAGCGCCCCATTCCAGATAGCGACGTGCGTCGGCATCAACCGGTGCCAGAATGCCGCTCGGCTTGCCGTGCGCTTTCGCGCGGGCAAAGATGTGCTGAATGGCTTTTTGCACCTCAGGATGAGACGCATTGCCGAGGTGGCCTAACGCCGCAGCCAGATCGCTTGGGCCAACGAAAATGCCGTCGACGCCTTCGGTGGCAGCGATAGCATCGACGTTATCCACGCCCTGCTGGCTCTCAATCTGCACAATGATGGTGATGTTCTTGTTGGACTGCGCGAAGTAATCCGGGACGGTACCAAACATGTTGGCGCGATGCGATACAGACACCCCGCGGATCCCTTCTGGCGGATAGCGCGTTGATGCGACGGCATTCACCGCTTCTTCTTCCGTTTCAACAAACGGGATCAGGAAGTTGTAAAAACCGATATCCAGCAGACGCTTGATAATGACCGGCTCATTGGTTGGTACACGCACAACCGGCGCACTGGCACTGCCTTTCAGCGCCATCAACTGCGGAATAAAGGTAGAGACATCGTTTGGCGCATGTTCGCCATCCAGCACCAGCCAGTCGAAGCCCGCCAGTCCTAAAACTTCGGTACTGATTGGGCTTGCCAGCGCTGACCAGCAGCCGATCTGAATCTGATGCGCAGCCAGCGCTGCTTTGAACTTGTTCGGGAAAATGTCGTTATTCATCACTTTTACCTTGTCACTTAACCGTTAATTATTTCTGCAGTTCCATACGTTTAATGTCACCGACAATAAACAGGTAGCACACCATTGCCATTAGCGCGGAACAACCAACGAATACCAGCGCAGCGTTGAAGGAGTGCAGTTCACTTACCAGGTAACCGATAACCAGTGGCGTTACGATGGATGCCACATTGCCAAAGACGTTAAATACTCCGCCGCACAGGCCAACAATCTCTTTCGGTGCGGTATCCGAGATAACCGGCCAGCCCAGAGCGCCAAATCCTTTACCAAAGAAGGCCAGCGCCATCAGCGTCACCACCAGCGCGGTGTTGTCGGTGTAGTTGCACAGAATGATGGTGGAGGCCAGCAGCATTCCCAGCACAATTGGCAGCTTACGTGCAACGGTGATAGAAAAACCGCGCTTAATCAGATAGTCCGAGAACACACCGCCCAGCACGCCGCCGGCGAAACCACACAGTGCCGGAATCGAAGCCACCAGACCCACTTTCAGGATCGACATCCCTTTTTCCTGCACCAGGTAAATCGGGAACCAGGTCAGGAAGAACCAGGTGATGGTGTTGATGAAATACTGTCCGAAGAACACGCCGAGCATCATGCGGTTGGTCAATAACTGCTTGATGTAATGCAGTTTCGGACCACTGGCCACTGCGCTGCCAGGCTTTTTGTGGTCCATATCCACGACCGCACCGTTTTCAGAGATGAACTTCAACTCTTCTGCGGACATCCGCGGATGGTCAGTGGGGTTATGAATCAGTTTGACCCACAGCGCCGTCAGGACAAACCCGATGACGCCCATCACGGTAAAGACGTGCTCCCAGCCCCAGGCAAAGGTCAACCAGCCCAGCAGCGGCGAGAACAGTGCCAGTGAAAAATACTGAGCAGAGTTAAAGATGGCCGACGCGGTTCCACGCTCTTTGGTCGGGAACCAGGCCGCGACGATACGGGCGTTTGCCGGGAACGAAGGCGCTTCCGAGAAACCCAACATAAAGCGCATAAAGAACATCGAAACTCCCGCCCAGGCCAGCGGGAACATATCCACGAAGCCTTGCAGGAAGGTGAACAACGACCAGAAGAACAGGCTGTAGGTGTAAACTTTTTTCGAGCCAAACTTATCGAGCAGCCAGCCGCCAGGGATTTGCATCAGCAGGTAGGCCCAGCCAAATGCAGAGAAGATGTAACCCATTGACACGGCGCTCAGTTGCAACTCTTTGGCGACTTCGGTTCCGGCAATGGATAGCGTCGCCCGGTCCGCATAGTTAACCGCTGTGACAATAAAAATTATCAGCAGAATTAAATAGCGTGTATGCATACCTTTCTTTTTTTCTTCAACTGTATCCAGGATCATTTTATTTACCTCAGGGACTTAAGCAGACATATTTATTATTATTTATTGATGACAGACGCTATCGCTTATTAATTAATGCAGATACTCATTTCGTGATTCAGTATAATCAGGCGGGAAGCATTAAGCATTATGCAGATGCTCACTAACAATGCCCATTACAAATAATATCTTGAGCATATGCACATAACGCTGGGCGCTGATGCACATATTTACGCTTTACTACCCCTGATAGCAGGGCTTTCACCATAACGAGTGATCTGGATCACATTCTTAATTTTGAACTCCTGACATCCTTATTTCACGACAGGACATCCTTATTTTAATAATCAGATTCGTAGAACCCTCTATATTAATATCACCCCCGGCTGGAGAATACTGGACAATGGCCAACATCGAAATCAGACAAGAATCGCCGAGCGCATTTTATATAAAGGTCCACGAGACAGATAATGTGGCGATCATTGTTAATGACAATGGTTTGAAAGCCGGGACGCGTTTCCCGGATGGACTGGAGCTTATTGAGCATATTCCACAGGGACATAAAGTCGCGCTGGTGGATATTCCGGTTCATGGCGAAATCGTACGTTATGGTGAAGTGATCGGCTACGCCGTGCGCGACATTCCGCGTGGAAGCTGGATTGATGAATCCATGGTTGAGCTGCCGAAAGCCCCGCCGTTGAATACCCTGCCGCTGGCGACCAAAGTACCGGAACCACTGCCGCCGCTGGAAGGCTATACCTTTGAAGGGTACCGCAACGCCGATGGCAGCGTGGGCACCAAGAATCTGCTCGGCATCACCACCAGCGTGCACTGCGTGGCGGGCGTGGTGGATTACGTCGTCAAAATCATCGAGCGCGATCTGTTGCCTAAATACCCGAACGTCGATGGCGTGGTGGGACTTAACCACCTGTACGGCTGCGGCGTGGCGATTAACGCCCCTGCTGCGGTGGTACCTATCCGCACCATCCATAACATCTCACTGAACCCAAACTTTGGCGGTGAAGTGATGGTCATTGGCCTGGGCTGTGAAAAACTACAGCCGGAACGTTTGCTGGAAGGCACGGACGATGTGCAAAGTATTCCGGTAGATAGCGCCAGCATCGTCAGCCTGCAGGACGAGAAGCACGTGGGCTTTCGCTCCATGGTCGATGATATCCTGCAGGTTGCTGAGCGCCATCTGGCCAAGCTGAACCTGCGCCAACGCGAAACCTGCCCGGCCTCTGAACTGGTCGTCGGAATGCAGTGCGGCGGCAGCGATGCGTTTTCCGGCGTGACGGCAAACCCGGCGGTGGGCTATGCCTCTGACCTGTTGGTACGCTGCGGGGCCACGGTGATGTTCTCTGAAGTCACCGAAGTCCGTGATGCTATTCATCTGCTGACGCCTCGCACCATCAACGAAGAGGTCGGTAAACGTCTGCTGGAAGAGATGGCCTGGTACGATAACTATCTCGATATGGGAAAAACTGACCGCAGCGCTAACCCCTCTCCGGGTAACAAAAAGGGCGGTCTGGCGAATGTAGTGGAAAAAGCGCTGGGCTCAATTGCGAAATCCGGCAAAAGCGCGATTGTCGAGGTGCTCTCTCCGGGTCAGCGTCCGACCAAACGCGGTCTGATTTATGCTGCGACACCCGCCAGCGATTTTGTCTGCGGCACACAACAGGTGGCTTCCGGGATCACCGTGCAAGTGTTCACCACCGGTCGGGGCACCCCATATGGCCTGATGGCCGTGCCGGTCATTAAGATGGCGACCCGTACTGAACTGGCAAACCGCTGGTACGACTTAATGGATATCAATGCGGGCACCATCGCCACAGGCGAAGAGACCATTGAGGACGTCGGCCAGAAGCTGTTCGAGTTTATTCTTGATGTCGCCAGCGGCCGTAAAAAAACCTTCTCCGACCAATGGGGACTACACAACCAGCTGGCGGTGTTTAACCCGGCGCCAGTGACCTGATGCTCTTCTTGTGAAATGAAAAGGTATGGTTCAGGCCATACCTTTTTTATCCTGACTGCTGCGACAGTAATGCTTCAATTTGCGCTAACGTCGAGGTGCCTTCCATTGGCCCACGTTGCGATATCGCCAGCGAGCCTGCGGCATTAGCATGGGCAAGCGCATCCGGTACCGAATATCCCGCGAGGAACAAACTGACAAAGGTGGCGCCAAAGCAATCCCCTGCGCCTGTAGGATCAACAACCGTCACCGGACACCCGGCTACGTGATACTGCTCGTCCGCAGAGTAGTAGCTGGATCCACGCGGACCCCGTTTCACCACGACATGCCTGATCCCGCGCTGGTGCAAACTCCCGACAATTTTGTCTTCATCGCGAAATTTACTGAGCCCAAAATAGTCCAGTTCTCCATCACTCGGCAGAAAGAAATCTGTGTAATCCAGAATATATTCAAAAGCTTGTGACATTTCGCGGATATTCAGCATCTCTTTACGAATATTGGGATCAAATGAAATCGTGCCACCATTTTCTTTAACAATACCAATAACTTTGCGCACCGCATCGATCAAACGGAATGAAAACAACGACGAGCCCATAATATGAAAGTGATGACATTGTTGCAGTAATTCCTCATCAAGATGCCCCGCGCTCAGTAAACCACAGGCGCTATTGGGCATGTTGAAGATAAAATCGCGCTGCGCCTGAGTTCGGTAACTGACAAATGCGCTGCCGGTTGTCGCATTAGGTAAAACAGAAATGCCCTTCACATTAACGCCATCACGGGCCAGTCGCGCAATATTCATTTCGCCGAAGGCATCGTTCCCGACGCAACTGAACAGCAGTGAACAAAAACCCAGTTTAGCCACCTGGTCGGCAAAAATAGCGGGGGCGCCGCTGGGATAAGGTCCCCAAAATTCGCCAGGTGTAGAAAAACCCTGATTCTCTTTTTTCGCCAGGAATTCGACGAGTAGTTCACCAAGTGTCGCAATAGTAATATTCATGCGTAGTCCTTCACCTTGTCAGATGCAAGGCGGGATTTATCCAGGTCAGACATTCATTGTTGGTATAGCTGTTCATTAAGCCGGCAGCAAGAAATCGCGAATGGTATTCTGCCGCAACAATCTGTGGAGTAATCACCGCACTGAGTGTATTCAGTTTGCTCACAGGATATCGTGCCTCTCCCCAGGCGGGCCGTTGAGCAACCACCGCAATGCACTGGCGGCTGTGCCGGAGAGATTCCTGTAGTAATATTGCCGCGCTCTCGCTAGCCACATTCAGGGTACCGTCTTCGCTGATGTGCTCAATCATCATCAGGGAGCAAGAGAGCGGGAACCGCTGTATAGCTTGCACGGCGACCTCCCCTTCAAGACACTGCCCGGTACTGTCGAGCGAGCCTCCCAGAAGCACAATTTCACCATCGATATAGTCCCTGGCCGGAGCAACATGCCCAAGATCATTGGTTATCAGGCACAGATCCCGGTAATCACCGAGAAAAGGCAGCGCTTTGCGCAGCACGCTCCCGGCACCAAGAAATAACGTGTCACCATCCGTAACCAGCCGCGCAACCTGTTTTGCCAGCTCCAGTTCCACGCTTTTTTCGAGACGTTGTGTATGCGCCACATCCGGATTCACGCTTGCGCTAACCGGTTGCGCCGTATAAATCGCCCCACCAAAGGAACGTTTCAGGTAACCCTGTTGTTCAAGGTAATTGAGATCGTTACGGATCGTCACTCCCGAAACCGCTAGCATTTCGGCCAAATCATCCACTTTAATTTCACCGTTCTTGCGGACGATTTCGGCAATGTCCAGACGCCTTTTCAAAAGGCTGGTAGATGGTTTTGCCACAACATACCCTTTTTTTCTGACCTGTCAGGAGTTTCTCCCGCGCGTTAACTTTCATTTTTAAATTTCCTCTGCGTGATGTCAATTGCGAAGCCTTCACAAACGCCTAAAAAAATCAAAACAAATCAATGATTTCAATAAATTAACTGATACTCCACTTCCTCCATTAACTTACAAAATAAAATAAATATCCAATAAATTACTTTCATTTTATAAAAAATATCCATTTTTTGTGCAGGACATCACACTCATGTTCAGCAATGATCGTTACATTACTTTCAAAATGAAGGTCATTTTATTTTTACGCTTTAATTTCGAAAGTTATAGATAACGGAGAAACCCATGTTCATCATTTCCAGCAAAAATATGCTTCAGAAAGCGCAACGCGGAGGCTATGCGGTACCTGCTTTTAACATCCATAACCTTGAAACCCTGCAGATCGTGATCGAAACCGCAGCAGAGATGCATTCACCGTTGATCGTGGCAGGTACGCCAGGCACCTTCAGCTACGCCGGCACGGGAAATATTGTCGCAATCGCTGGCTGCCTTGCCCGCGAGCACAACCTCCCGCTGGCAATTCATCTCGATCACCATGAAGCCATGGCTGATATTGAAAGCAAAGTTCAGGCTGGAATCCGTTCTGTCATGATCGACGGCTCCCATTTCCCTTTTGAAGAAAATGTGGCGTTGGTGAAGAAAGTGGTCGATTTCTGCCATCGCTATGATGCCAGCGTTGAAGCAGAACTCGGGCGTCTTGGGGGAGTGGAAGATGATCTGGTCGTCGACAGTAAAGATGCTCTGTATACCAATCCCCGACAGGCACGTGAATTTGTTGCCCGCACCGGTATTGATTCCCTGGCCGTTGCTATCGGTACTGCGCACGGATTATATGCCGCAGAGCCCAAACTCGATTTTGACCGCCTGGCGGAAATTCGTGAACAAGTCGATATCCCGCTCGTCCTGCACGGCGCATCCGGGCTACCGGAAAGCGATATCCGCAAAGCGATTAGCCTGGGCGTCTGTAAAGTCAACGTCGCCACAGAGTTAAAAATCGCCTTCTCCGACGCCTTAAAACAGTACTTTACGCAAAACCCGAAAGCCAACGATCCGCGGTATTACATGCAGCCAGCGAAGCAGGCGATGAAAGAAGTCGTGCGTAAAGTGATCCATGTTTGTGGTTGCGAAGGGCAACTGTGAGGAAATACCGGTGATCTACACGCTAACGCTCAATACCGCGATTGATATGAATATTTTTAGCGATCCTTTATTGCCGAATGTTGTTAATCGCACACATCACACGGAATATTGCCCAAACGGAAAAGGTGTCAACGTCGCTTTGGTCTTAAATCATTTCCAACAACCTGCGCATATTTTAGGTATCTTTGGCGGATTTACCGGTCGCTATATCGTTGAGGCGTTACGCAATAAAAAAATTGGCGTTTCACCGGCATGGGTGGATGAACCTACGCGGATCAACATTTTTATTAATGATGGTCAGCAGGAGTATAAACTTGTTAATCCGGGGGCTTTTATTCCTGATGATTGTAAGCAACAGGTACTGAACGAAATTTCGCGACTGACCGATGCCGAATATTTGATTATCAGCGGAAGTTTACCCCAGGGAATCGAAAGCAATTTGTATGCAGAGATCATGCAGATTTGCCAGCAAAAAGCGATCGCGGTTGTCCTGGATATCAGTCATTCAGCCTTGCGTCAGTTGCTGGAATTTAAGCCATTATTAATTAAACCCAACGATGAAGAAGTGTACGCCATTTTCGGTTTAGCCGTGACCAATGATGTGCAGGCAAAAAATGCGCTTAGAGAACTGCACGCGCTCGGTGCGCAAAACGTCTTACTGACGCTAGGCGCGAAAGGAATGTACTTCTCAAATGGTGTCGATTGCTGGTTTTGCAGCGCCCCGACTATCGAACTGGTTAGCTCCGCCTGTGCCGGTGATGCCTCGCTTGCCGCATTTTTAAGTCACTGGCTAACCACTGGTGAAGTGGAATATGCCTTATCCCTTGCCAGCGCAACCGGTGCCGATGTGGCGGGTTCTGCGGGGTTGGGTCAACTTGCAAATATAGAAACGTTACTTCCTCACACTCAGGTCAGAAAGTTGTAGACAAAAAATAAACTAAAGGTCTGCTTATGAAAAAAATTATTGCTGTTACCGGCTGCCCTACTGGTATTGCGCATACGTTTATGGCTGAAGAAGCTTTAAAAAATGCCGCAAAAAAAATGGCTATTGAAATAAAAGTAGAAACGAACGGCGCCAGTGGCGTGGAAAATGCGATTGCGCCCTCTGATCTTATCGATATTGCAGGCGTTATTATCGCCGCAGATAAAGATGTTTCTCCCGATCGTTTTAATGGTTTGCCGGTTATTGAAGTTCCCGTTAAAGAAGCGATACATCATCCTACAGAATTGATTAATAAGATTCTGAATGGTGATGCACCAATTCGTAAAGGCACCAAAGCGATGTCGCAAGAAAAGATTGAAAAAGAATCTTTTGGTCGTCAGATTTATAAACATCTGATGAGCGGAGTATCCAATATGCTGCCCTTTGTCGTAGCGGGAGGTATATTGATTGCGGTTTCTTTTCTGTGGGGCATTTATTCGGCCGACCCCAACTCACCGGAATATAACGCCATCGCCGCCATGCTGATGAAGATAGGGCAGCAGGCCTTCTCCATCATGGTCCCCGTCTTCACAGCCTACATCGCTTACTCCATTTCCGGCAGACCCGGCATGGTGGCAGGTTTCGTTGGCGGGTTGCTGGCAAATGCAACCGGCGCAGGCTTTCTGGGCGGTATCATTGCCGGATTTGCAGCCGGCTATCTGATGCTATGGGTGAAAAATCGGCTCGAAGGTTTACCCCGTCAATATGAAGGGCTGAAATCCATTTTCATTATGCCGCTGATTGGCGTACTGGTGATTGGTATCCTGATGACATTGCTCGGCCAACCCGTTGCCGCCATTAATAACGGGATGATGAACTGGCTCGCCTCTCTACAGGAAGCCAACCCCATCCTGCTCGGTATTGTCGTCGGCGCCATGTGCTCCTTTGACTTTGGCGGTCCGGTTAATAAAGCCGCTTATGTTACCGGCACCCTGCTGCTCGGTCAGGGGAACTATTTCTTTATGGCAGGCGTCTCCGCAGCCTGCATTACTCCTCCGCTGGTGATTGCGCTGGCAACCACCTTCTTCCCGAAAGGTTTTAGCGAAGATGAACGCGCAGCCGGTATAGTGAACTACATTCTGGGGGGCACACACATCACCGAAGGCGCGATTCCCTTTGCGGCTAAAGATCCACTGCGCGTTATCCCAATGATGATGATCGCTTCAAGTATTTCAGCCGTGCTCAGCTACAGCCTGCATATTCAGGTTCCCGCGCCACATGGCGGCTTCCTGATCCTGCCATTGGTCAGCAAGCCAATTGCCTGGGTACTGTGCATACTGGCAGGCTCCGCATGCGGCGCCATCATGCTGGGATCATGGAGATTGTGGATCAACCGCAAGCAGCCGGTCGGTTCAGACACCCCCCTTCAGGCACGAGGTCAAGATGCAACTCTGTGAGCAGGACATCTTCATCAGCAATGATCAGGTCGATAAATCGGCGGCACTCCAGCGCGTCTCAGCATTACTGGTGGCGGCTGGAAAAACGACGCCTGAGTATCTGCAAGGTATGCGGGATCGCGAAGCGCAGATCTCCACTTACCTCGGAAACGGTATCGCCATTCCCCACGGAACACCGGAAACTCGCGACGCGGTGCTGCATACTGGCGTAAAGGTTATCGTATTTCGTCAGGGGGTACCCTGGGGAGACGATAACGTTGCATACATGGTAATCGGCATCGCGGCACGCTCTAATGAACATCTTGATATTTTGCGCCAGCTAACCCGGGTATTAAGTGACGATGGTATACCGCAGGCTCTGCAACAAGCCGAAACGCCCACCGACGTATTAGCCGTTCTGACAAAAGTTGATACGGATAACGTTCAGGCACAAGAAGAACAGAAAGGCGAAGAAGCCATTTTTGTCATTCATAACCCGCATGGGCTGCATGCCCGGCCAAGCGCTGTGCTGACGAAGTTTATCAGGCAGTTTAGCTGCCACGTGACTATCGAAAATCTCGATAACGCCATCGGACCTGTTGATGGCAAGAATTTGATGAAAGTCGTCTCGCTGGGTGCAAAAAATGGTCATCGTCTGCGATTCATCGCTCAGGGGACGGATACACGTCATGCGCTGTATGAAATCGGACAAAGTATTAAGCAAGGATTGGGTGAAATGGGATCTGTTCCTGTAACCCCTCCGCCCGAAACCACACAGCCGAAACGCAGTTGGCTGTCACGCCTCTTTAGCTAAGCTGTCATGCCGGATGATACGGTTCATCCGGCACTTCATCATATGCTTTGCGGATAACCTTCGTTTCAATTCGTAAAAGATTGAGTGATAACGCTCTCATATTTAAAGTTTTTTTTACCTCGCTCCTATTTTCGTTTTCGATAGATAAAAACGACTTAACCATTTGAAAGTTAAAAGAAACAATCCAGTATAAAATAAAGTTATATTTTCGTTTTGATAAAAGAGAAACCTACCGAAAGCGCCACCGGTTTTAATGCGATAATCCCCTCATTTTTCCCCCTTTGACTTTCCCCTTTGTTAAACAGAATATTCAATGGCTTCTGTAATTTACCTCACCGACATTCTGACCCGAATAAAGAGGGAAGTTATGTATACCTTAAATAAGAATAATGTCGCCCTGGCATGCCTTTTTACATGTTTACTGACGGCACCGGCTATCGCCAGTGCTGAAGGCCAGACGACAGATAAACCCATTAAATTACGCTACACGCTGTGGGATCGAAATCAACTTCCCGGCGAACAGCAACTGGTTAATGAGTTTGAAAAAAATAACCCCGGTGTGAAAGTTGAAATCGAGCTAACGCCTTATGATCAATATTTCATAAAACTCAGTTCAGCGGTCGGGGGAAATGTTGCGCCGGATGTATTCTGGATGAATATGCCGAATTTTCAGCAGTACGTTAAAAACGGTATGCTGGAACCACTGACCCCTTATTTAAAAGATAAATCATCGCCCAACCTTGATGACTTTGTGAAAAGTTCCGTCGATGCTTATCAGTTCCAGTCAAAACAATACGCTATACCTCGTGATATCGACGCCATTGCCGTCTGGTATAACAAAAAAATGTTTGATCAGGCGGGCGTGGCTTATCCCGATAAAAACTGGACGTGGGACGATTTAAAACAGAAATCAGAACAGCTACGTAAAAAACTGGATCAACAATCTTATCCACTGGCAATGGAATTCAGCAGCGGTCAGGACAGCTATTTTAACCTGCTGTTACAGGCCGGCGATAAGATTGTCCTGCCCGAGGGTAAAACGGATGTTGCCAATGACAACGCGATCGCGGTGTATCGCGACGTTCAGGGTATGCTGAAAGCGGGACTGATCCAGCCCCCAGGTGAAATGGAAGCATCCGATGTCTTCCAGTCCAGCAGAGTCGCAATGGTCTACGCGGGCTCATGGTGGGCGCTACCCTTCTCACAAAACGAACTGATCAAAGATCATATTGGCGTAGTCCCGATGCCCAAAATGGCAGAACTGGCTGGCGTCTCGCATAGCCTGGCATTCGCCATGTCGGCCAAAAGCCAACATAAAGAAGCGGCCTGGAAGTTCATTGAATTTATGAGTTCTGAACATGCCCAGCAAACGCTGGCTGCGGGTAAAGTGGTGATTCCGGCCAATCAGAAAGTCGCCAAAGCGTGGGCTGAAGGCTTTAAGGATATCGATGTCTCCGCCTATATCGATTCACTGGCGTTTTCCCATAAATATCCCACTGCCGGTTCCAATACCGCGAAATGGAATAGCATTCTTAACGATGGGCTGAAGAAAGTCTGGATGGGGAATGATCCGCAACAAGTGATGCCCGGTGTTGCAAAACGCGTTGAGCGTGAAATGCAGAAATAATATTGAGGGAGCCCGGCTCCCTCTCACCTCTCCTGCGTAAACCCATTTATTGTTTGTAAAGTGAGCATCCCGGAGTCTGTATGAGCTATTCAGATGAAGCGACATCTCCGCCGTTATCGGCCAGGGAACCCAATAAGAAATCCCTGACCCGACTGGAAAAAGAAGAACGTTTCTGGGGGTGGATAATGATTCTGCCGCTACTGGCGGGATTAGTTATTTTTTACTTTACGCCGTTCTTCCAGAACGTATTTTACAGTTTTACCGATCTGGGCGAATTTCAGATCTGGACGACAATCAGTCTGGATAATTACATTAATTTATTCAGCGATGATGAATTCCGCTCAGCCATATTTAACACGCTGGCCTACGTCTTTATTTGTGTACCGGCGATCACGGTACTGTCTTTACTGCTGGCCATTGGTTTAAACCAGGCGATTCGTGGTCAATGGTTGTTCCGCACGCTGTTATTTCTTCCGGCCGTCACAATGCCAGCCGCCATTGCGATGGTCTGGCAGTGGTTGATGAACCGTAATTTCGGTTTGCTCAATCAGATCCTGGCCTATTTCGATATCCCTGCCATCGGTTGGCTGTCCGATCCGGATATTGTCCGTCTGAGCGCGTCACTGGTCATTATCTGGTCGGCTATTGCCCTGAAGATGATCATTCTACTCGCCGGACTGCAGGGGATCCCCAGGCAAATCTATGAAGCTATGTCTCTGGATGGCATCAGTAAACTGCGCGGCTTCTGGTCAATTACCCTGCCGTTGATGATCCCGACGCTGTTTTTTGTTCTGGTGATCTCGTTTATCGAAACGCTGCAAATATTCGATGTGGTGTATCTGCTGTTTGGCAGTTCTTCCATGGTGGACGATCAGACCATGACCATCGCTTATCTCTTTTATAAATATGCCTTTATCTACCATGAAAAAGGGTACGCCTCAGCGATTGCCGTGGTGATTTTCGTTATCACGATGGTACTGACCCTGCTGCAAGTATGGATAGGCAAACGGCTTAAGGCACAGTAAGGCAACCACTATGTTCATGACAAAACGTGATAAATGGCTGATTTATGGCCTGATGATCCTGGCAACGCTGGTCACGGTGGTTCCCTTTCTCTGGATGATAATCACCTCGTTTAAAACCCAGGCGGAAAGTATTGCCTTCCCGCCAATCCTGCTGCCCGCCAATCCGGGGTTTCAGGCGTACGATAAAATCTTGCATGAGATGCCGTTTGGCAGCTTTTATTTTAACTCGATCGTTTCCACGCTGGTCATCGTCATCTTACAGACGCTGATTGCCGCGATGGCGGCGTATGGCTTCTCCCGCCTGCGTTTTAAAGGGCGCGATATCCTCTTTATGCTCTGCATTTCGATTCTGATGGTCCCCGGACAGATCTTTTTGATCCCGCAGTTTTTAACGATCGAAAAAATAGGCCTGCTGAACTCGATTCCCGGTCTGGTGCTGCCGGGGTTATTCAGTATTTATAGCGCTTTTTTATTGCGTCAGTTTTTTCTGTCCGTACCGAAAGAACTGGAAGAAGCGGCAATTATGGATGGATATAACCATTTAACGATCTTTTTCAAAATCATGCTGCCGCTGATTAAACCCGGGCTTATCGCCTGCGTCATTATTAACGGGTTGTGGAGCTGGAATAACTTAATGTGGCCGCTCATCGTCAATACGTCGATGGACAAAATGACGCTGCCAGTAGGACTGGCCTCGCTTTCCGGCCGTTCAGGGGTGGAGTACCCCATGCTCATGGCCGGGGCGTTACTCGCGATTATCCCCATGTTGTTACTTTATATTTTCTTCCAGCGCTATTTCATTCGTGGCATCGCCGGTGCCGGAATTAAAGGATAAGGGGCATTGTTATGTCAGGCATTCAATTACAGTCAGTAGGCAAAATCTATCCGAATGGCTTCCAGGCGATTCATGGCGTTGATCTTGAAATTCATGATGGCGAATTTATGGTTTTTGTCGGGCCGTCCGGCTGCGCAAAATCAACATTGCTGCGCATGATCGCCGGACTGGAAGATATTACTCAGGGTCATATTTCAATTGGCAAACGGTGCGTCAACGATCTGCTGCCAAAAGAGCGCGGCGTGGCGATGGTCTTTCAAAATTACGCCCTCTATCCCCACATGACTATCTACAAAAATATGGCGTTCAGCCTGCAGGGCAAAATGAACAAGCAGGAGATTGATGTTCGCGTACGGGACGCCGCGCGCAAACTGGAAATCGAAACGCTACTCGACAAAAAGCCCGGTCAGCTTTCAGGGGGACAGTGCCAGCGCGTGGCCGTTGGCAGGGCCATTGTTCGTAAGCCTGAAGTGTTTTTGTTTGATGAGCCGCTGTCCAATCTCGACGCCAAACTGCGCGTGTCCATGCGCGTGCGCCTGACGGAACTTCATCGCCAGCTGCGTCACGAAGGTGTGAACGCGACGATGGTGTATGTCACCCACGATCAGATTGAAGCAATGACCATGGGAGACCGCATTTGTGTACTCAACGGCGGACGGATTATGCAGGTCGACACCCCGGGCAATATCTACCATCAGCCAAAAAATAAATTCGTGGCGGGTTTCATCGGTAACCCGGCAATGAATATTCATCTTCTGGCACTCGATCCCGATACGCGCGGACTCCGTCTGGATGACGCGCTGATCCTGCCCTTAACCGCACGACTCGCCTCCCAACTGGCGGATTATCCGCACGACAGCGTCTGGTTTGGCATCCGGCCAGAGGCGATTCAGTTGGCGCAGCACAACGATCCTGCGGCGTTCGACGCCCGGGTAACCAACGTGGAAAGAATGGGCAATGAAGATCTCCTGCATTTCAATATCGGCGCACAGCTAATGATCTTGCGAGTCAATTCGTCACCGGACTGGAACCCTCTCCCCGGCGAATCGATCAAGGTGAAATTCAATCTTGACGCCGCCTTTTTGTTCGACAAGCAGGATGAAGAAAATTTAGCCAGGTCCTGATGTCGCGTACGTCATTGGCTGGCGCAAAAAATATCCGTTTGTTTTTTCATGCCCCACGACGCAGAACAACGCGAATTCAGGCGAGGGCAAAATGAGAGGTTTATATGTGTGCAAAGAAAGTGACCGTATTAGTGGTTGGCGCAGGCGCGCGCGGCGAAATATATTCTCGTTACGCGCTTGAACATCCGGACCGTATGCAGGTTGTCGGCGTGGCAGAGCCCAGAGAGGCGTATCGCCAACAATTTGTCGCTCAGCATAATATTGAGCAGGAAAATATCTTTAACGACTGGAAAGCGGCGGCGGCTCGTCCGCGAATGGCAGACGTCGTGCTGATCTGCACTCAGGATACAATGCACAAAGAGCCTGCCATCGCGTTTGCCGACCTCGGCTATCATATTTTACTGGAAAAGCCTCTCGCCCCCACGCCGGAAGATTGTCGCACCATCATTGCTGCGGTGAAGCGCAACAACGTTTTATTGGGTGTCGCCCACGTTCTGCGCTACACCCGCTACACGCAGAAACTCAAGTCCCTGCTCGACAGCGGGGTGATTGGCGATATTGTCAGCATGCAGCATCTCGAGCCGGTGGGTTACTGGCACCAGGCGCACTCTTTCGTGCGCGGTAACTGGCGTAATGAAGCGGAATCGTCGTTTATGCTGCTACAAAAATCCTGCCACGATATGGACTGGATCCGCTACATCATGGGCGACCACTGTCAGGATGTGACCTCATTTGGCAACCTGAGCCATTTCGTGAAGGAGAACCAGCCGGAGGGTGCCGCCGATCGCTGCCTGGATTGCCAGGTTGAAGCGACCTGCCCCTGGTCAGCCTGCAAAATTTATCTTGGCGAGGATCACAAATGCACGCCGCATTTCCGTCGCGTGCTGACGGCGGATCCCACAGAGGAAAACGTCCGCCAGGCGCTGCGCGAGGGGCCGTATGGCCGCTGTGTTTATCGCTGTGATAACGACGTGGTGGATCATCAGGTGGTCAACTTACGCTTTGCCCATCAACAAACCGTCACGTTCACCATGACCGCCTTTACCCGCATGGAAGATCGAAAGACGCGGCTTTTCGGTACGAAAGGTTATCTCGAGGGCAATGGCGAGCAGATCCGGGTGTTTGATTTTCTGACGGACCGCGAGACGGTCTACGCGATCGAAGAGATCGCCGCAGGCACACAAACCCAGATGGGAGGCCACGGCGGCGGTGACTACTATCTGATGGATCGCTTTATTCACGCCGTGATGGCGGGCGATCAAAGTATGATTCTCTCCGGCCCCGATGAAGCACTGGAAAGTCACTTAATGGTCTTTGCCGCAGAGCGCGCTCGCAAGGAAAACTGTCTGGTTACACTGTGAAGTTCGAGGAGATGTGGCATGTTTTACGGTGTTGATATTGGTGGCACAAAAACTGAAATTGTCGCCTTTGATAAGGAAATGCAGGTTCGCTGGCGCAAGCGCGTGGCCACGCCGGTTCAGGATTACGAACTCTTTCTCTCGACTTTTACCTCGCTTATCGATACAGCCGACTGGGCAACGGGGATGCAGGGCAAAATCGGTATTGGCATGCCCGGATTGATGGACAGGCATACCGGAAAGCTGCTGTCGTCGAATGTCCCCTGCCTGACCGGGCGTCAGGTGATGAACGATCTGGCGCATCGACTCAACCGCTCGGTGGCGCTGGATAATGACTGTTGCTGCTTCGCGCTGTCGGAAGCGCATACTCATCAGGCTCGTCAGTTCTCACGAATTTTTGGTGCGATTATCGGCACCGGCATGGGGGGAGGACTGGTGATCGACGGGCAGTTATATCGTGGGCGCAATCGGATGGCCAGCGAGTTTGGTCATCTACCGCTCCCCGCCACCTTTATGCGTCGCTATAACCTGCCGGAAATCAAGTGCGGCTGCGGCCTACAGGGCTGTCTGGAGCGCTACCAGTCCGGGCCCGGTTTACTCTGGCTGCATAAGCACTTAAGCGGTGAGCAGCTCAAAATGGAGACGCTGCTGGAAAACTACCGTCATGGCAACGCCAGCGCCGTCGCCACCGTTGAGGCGTGGATTGATATGCTGGGCTGTACGCTGGCGCAACTGCAGCTCATTCTGGACGTCGACGCCTTTGTTCTGGGGGGAGGTGTCTCCAACATTGAGGAAATTTACACCCTACTGCCGGGTGCCATGTCGCGCTACCTCTTCCCCGGACTGGCTCCCGCTAACGTCTTCCCGGCCGTGCATGGCGCGTCCAGCGGCGTACGCGGTGCTGCTCTGTTGCTGGTCGAACAGGATGCGCTGATGCACTAAGACGTCGCCGGCAAAAACGCGTTTTGCCGGCGACGTCCCTTATTCATCCACGATAACGACATCCACCCCCATCTGGCTGAGCGCCTGATGGTAATGCGCCGGGATACCGCTGTCGGTAATCACCCGATCAATACCGTTGATTTCACTGATCATGCAAAAACTCTTGCGGCCGAACTTACTGGAATCCGCCACCACCGTGACCTCCTGCGCCACCTGACACATCACCTGGTTAAGGTGCGCTTCTCCCGGATGCGGCGTGGTGATCCCGGCTTCCAGACAAAATCCATCGACGCCCAAAAAAAGCTTATCAAACCGATACTGTCTGAGCTGATGTTCCGCCGAAGGGCCATACAGCGAGTAAACGCTTTGCCTGACATTTCCCCCCAGGATCATGACATCCACACGTTCAAAATTGGCCAGTTCCCAGGCAATGTTCAGCGCGTTGGTCATCACCACCAGATCGCGGCGACTTTTCAGCAGCGGAGGAATAAGCGTTGTGGTCGAACCGGAATCAAGAATCAACGTGTCACCATCTTTCACAAAGCTGGCCGCCTTTTCCGCAATGCGCGATTTCACATCGCGGTTCAGTCGATCTTTATCCTGCAAGGGACGATCGAGGGCAAAATGTTGATTTAACACGGCTCCGCCATAGGAGCGCATGACGCAGCCTTTCTGCTCGAGATAACGTAAGTCATTGCGGATCGTGACGCTTGAGACGCCGAAATGCACACTGAGGGGTTCGACACGAACGCTGCCTTGATCGCATAACAGGTCAATTATTTGCTCGCGACGTCTTAAGTTATCCAGCATTGCTTTTGCTCCATTGCATGTTGTTATGTTTTAGCGATTTATCGCTTTCGTTTTCTTTTAAATATATTAAATCAGAAGACTTAAGGCGAATTTGTGAACACGTCTACAGCGCGGATTTTGGCAAAAACACCGCTTTTTCTTTCGTTTTATCTAAACCGAAAGTGGGAAAGGCGAAAGATCGAAAAGCGTGCAGGACAGGTGAGCGGGAGACTGGGACGAAAAATCAGTGAAAAAACGAAAGCGGGTTCGTAAAAAACCCGCTGACATTTTTCTTTTTGTTTAATTGAAGGACATCACAATTTTGAATTTTAACGACGCCACCTAAACGATAATGACCTCAACGCCGCTGCGATGAAACTCCTTCAGGCTCTCTTCCGGGATGCCTTCATCGACGATGATGGTATGAATACGTTGAGTATCAATAATTTTATGCAGGCTCGAGCGGTTAAATTTGCTGGAATCGGTGACCACGATAATCCGTTCCGCCACTTCACACATCCGGCGATTCAGTCGGGCTTCGTCCTCGTTGTGGGTACTGACGCCCCGCTCTAAATCAATGGCGTCGACGCCCAGAAACAGCATATCGAAGTGATAATTCTGCAACGATTGTTCGGCCTGGTCGCCGTAAAACGACTGCGACTGCCGACGCAGATGACCACCGGTCATCAGCAGCTCCACTCCATCCGCTTCCAGTAAAGCATTAGCGACGTTCATCCCGTTGGTCATCGCTATCACATCGGTATGCTGACGCATCAGGCGCGCAATCTCATACGTCGTCGTGCCGGAGTCCAGGATCACGCGGTGACCCGGTTTGATAAGCCCCACGGCCGCTTTGGCGATACTGCGTTTCACCGCCGTGTTCAATGAACTTTTATCTTCGACGGAAGGCTCCGCGCCCGGCGTATTACTGTCGCAAATCAACGCGCCGCCATAGGCGCGAACGGCGATCCCCTGCTTTTCCAGGAACGCCAGATCGTTGCGGATCGTCACCGTGGAAACGCCGAACAATCCCGAAAGATCGTTCACCTGTACGCTTCCTTGCTGCCGCAACCGCTGGATAATCTGCTCACGTCTTTCGCTGGTGCCTGACACCCGCTTTTCTCCAGAAGCATCGGTATTGCTCATAAGAAATCCTTTGGCTAATTCTTTCGTTTCATTTCGTTTTGCCTATTAACGCCTTTCTTTTGTCGGAATGCAAGCCGAAAAAAGCCGCCCGGAAGGGTGAAAACGTCGGCTGAATGCTTTCATTATGTTTCTTTTGTGAAACAGATCGGAAAACTATTATCTTTCGTTTTATTTTTATAAGACCATGATGCAGTATCAATTGAAACAAAACGAAAGATTGCAAGTCGCAGTTACCCGATCTGGAGAGGAAAGTGAAACATCTGACTGATATGGTGGAGCAGCATAAACGAGGTAAGGCAATCGGAATTTACGCCGTTTGTTCCGCGCATCCGCTGGTACTGGAATCCGCAATACGTTACGCGCAGGCAAATCACTCGCCGCTGCTGATTGAAGCAACCTCGAATCAGGTTGACCAGTTTGGCGGTTATACAGGCATGACCCCAACCGATTTTCGCCATTTTGTCTGCCAACTGGCTGACTCGCTTGGCTTCCCTCAGGAACAATTGATTCTGGGGGGGGATCACCTCGGTCCCAACCGTTGGCAAAATCTGGCCGCAGAACCGGCAATGGCCCATGCCGATGAACTGATCAGAAGCTATGTCGCCGCTGGATTCAAAAAAATCCACCTCGACTGCAGCATGTCCTGCCAGGGCGATCCCGTACCCTTGACCGATGCCATCGTCGCGGAACGCGCCGCGCGCCTGGCGAAAATAGCCGAAGAGACCTGCATCGCCCACTTTGGTGAGTCGGATCTCGTCTATGTGATTGGTACTGAAGTGCCGGTACCGGGCGGTGCCCATGAGACGTTAACCGAACTGGCAGTGACCACGCCCGAGGCCGCGCGCGCGACGCTGGAAGCCCATCGTCACGCTTTTGAAAAACAGGGACTCGACGATGTCTGGCCGCGCATCATCGCGCTGGTAGTGCAACCCGGCGTTGAGTTCGACCATACCCACATCATTGATTATCAACCGCAGAAAGCCGTCGCGTTAAGCAAGATGGTAGAGGCGTATGACACGCTGGTCTTTGAAGCGCACTCCACAGACTATCAAACGCCGCAGTCACTGCGCCAGTTAGTGAAAGATCACTTTGCCATCCTGAAAGTCGGCCCGGCCCTGACCTTCGCCCTGCGCGAAGCGCTGTTCTCGCTGGCCGCCATTGAAGAAGAGTTGCTCCCGGCAAAAGCCTGTTCCGACCTGCGTCATGTCCTTGAGAGCGTCATGCTCGATCGTCCGGAATACTGGCAGAGTCACTACCACGGCGATGGCAACACCCGTCGTCTGGCGCGCGGCTACAGCTATTCCGATCGTGTTCGTTACTACTGGCCAGACAGCCAGATTGATGACGCATTTGAACGACTGGTGCGCAATCTGGCGGATGAGCCGATTCCACTGCCGCTCATTAGCCAGTATATGCCGTTACAGTACGTAAAAGTGCGCGAGGGAGATCTCAATGCCACACCGCGAGAACTCATCATCAACCACATTCAGGACATACTGCAGCAGTACCATGCCGCCTGCCAGGGCGTAACGTCCCAGAACAAATAACAAAAAGAGGAATACGCTATGCCAAATATTGTACTCAGCCGTATCGACGAAAGGCTCATTCATGGCCAGGTCGGGGTGCAATGGGTCGGATTTGCGGGGGCAAATCTGGTGCTGGTTGCCAACGATGAGGTGGCGGAAGACACCGTGCAGCAAAACCTGATGGAGATGGTGCTGGCGGAAGGGATCGCCGTACGTTTCTGGTCACTGCAAAAAGTGATCGACAACATTCACCGCGCCGCTGACCGACAGAAGATTTTGCTGGTCTGCAAATCACCCACCGACTTCCTCAGGCTGGTCGAAGGTGGGGTTCCTGTTACACGAGTCAACGTAGGAAATATGCACTACGCCAATGGCAAACAGCAGATTGCCAAAACGGTCTCTGTCGACACGACCGATATTACGGCGTTTAACGGCCTGAAAGCCGCCGGGGTGGAATGCTTCGTTCAGGGCGTTCCGACAGAACCCGCGCAGGATCTCTTTAAACTCATCTGAGGCCTTCACCATGGAAATTAGTCTGTTACAGGCTTTTGCATTAGGTATCCTCGCCTTTATTGCGGGCCTGGATATGTTCAACGGATTAACACACATGCACCGCCCGGTGGTGCTTGGGCCGCTGGTCGGCCTGATTCTGGGCGATCTGCATACCGGTATTTTAACCGGCGGTACGCTGGAGCTGGTGTGGATGGGGCTCGCCCCGCTGGCGGGCGCGCAACCGCCAAACGTCATTATCGGCACCATCGTGGGTACGACGTTCGCCATTACGACAGGGGTGAAACCGGATGTCGCCGTGGGCGTTGCCGTGCCGTTTGCTGTGGCAGTACAGATGGGGATTACGTTCCTGTTCTCCGTGATGTCTGGGGTGATGTCCCGCTGCGATCGCATGGCGGCGAATGCCGATACTGCCGGCATTGAACGGGTTAACTATCTGGCGTTACTGGCGTTGGGGATTTTCTATTTTCTCTGCGCGTTCCTGCCGATTTACTTCGGTGCAGAGCACGCGAAAACAGCCATTGATGTCCTTCCGGAACGTCTGATTGACGGCCTCGGCGTCGCGGGCGGCATCATGCCAGCCATCGGCTTTGCCGTGCTGCTGAAAATCATGATGAAAAACGTCTATATCCCTTACTTTATCATCGGTTTCGTGGGGGCCGCCTGGCTCAAGCTGCCGGTACTGGCTATCGCCGCCGCGGCGCTGGCCATGGCGCTGATCGACCTGCTGCGTAAATCACCTGAACCGACCCAACCTGCGGCCCAGAAAGAGGAATTCGAAGATGGCATCTAATCAACAAACTCTTCCGACTGTTTCCGACAGCGAAGAAACGCTGCTTTCCGGCGTAAACGAAAACATCTATGAAGATCAGAGTATTGGCGCAGAGCTGACCAAAAAAGATATCAACCGGGTCGCCTGGCGTTCCATGCTGTTGCAGGCGTCGTTTAACTACGAACGTATGCAGGCTTCCGGTTGGCTGTATGGTCTGCTGCCTGCACTGAAAAAGATCCACACCAATAAACGCGACCTGGCGCGCGCCATGAAAGGTCACATGGGCTTCTTCAATACCCATCCCTTCCTGGTGACGTTTGTGATTGGCATCATCCTGGCGATGGAACGCTCAAAGCAGGACGTTAACAGTATTCAGAGCACCAAAATTGCCGTTGGCGCACCGCTCGGCGGGATTGGCGACGCGATGTTCTGGCTAACGCTACTGCCTATTTGCGGCGGCATCGGGGCCAGTCTGGCCTTGCAGGGCTCTATCCTCGGCGCGGTGGTCTTCATTGTGCTGTTTAACGTGGTCCATCTGGCTCTGCGTTTTGGCCTGGCGCACTATGCTTACCGTATGGGGGTCGCCGCCATTCCACTCATCAAGGCCAATACGAAGAAAGTGGGCCACGCGGCGTCTATCGTCGGGATGACGGTGATCGGCGCGCTCGTCGCGACCTATGTGCGCCTGAACACTACGCTCGAAATCAAGGCGGGTGATGCCGTCGTCAAGCTCCAGGCTGACGTTATCGACAAGCTGATGCCCGCCTTTTTACCGCTGGTCTATACCCTGACGATGTTCTGGTTGGTCCGTCGCGGCTGGAGTCCGCTGCGCCTTATCGGTATCACCGTGGTGCTGGGTGTTGTCGGCAAGTTCTGTCACTTCCTGTAAAGCAAAGAGGTCTTCGATGTTAGGTATTATTTTGACGGGGCACGGTGGGTTTGCCAGCGGTATGGAAAAAGCGATGAAACAGATCCTTGGCGAGCAGTCGCAGTTCATCGCTATCGACTTTCCGGAAACCTCCACCACCGCGCTGCTCACCTCGCAGCTTGAGCAGGCGATTGAGCAACTGGACGGTGAGGAAGATATCGTTTTCCTGACCGACCTGCTCGGCGGCACACCGTTTCGCGTCGCCTCAACGCTTGCGATGCTGAAACCAGGCCGGGAAGTGATTACTGGTACTAACCTGCAACTACTGCTGGAAATGGTACTGGATCGTGAAGGGCTCAGCAGCGAGGCATTTCGTGTGCAGGCGCTGGAATGTGGGCATCGCGGTCTGACCAGCCTGGTAGATGAACTGGGCCGCTGTCGCGAGGAGCACCCCATCGAGGAAGGAATATGACGCAGGTTTTGCGTGCCAGACGCCTGCTCACCGAACAAGGGTGGCTGGACGATCACCAGTTGCGCGTTGAAGAAGGCGTCATCACGGCAATCGAGCCGATTCCGGCGGGCATCACCGTGCGCGATGCCGAGCTACTCTGTCCCGCCTATATCGACATCCACGTCCACGGTGGCGCGGGAGTCGATGTGATGGACGACGAACCGGATGCGCTCGATAAGCTGGCGATTCACAAAGCGCGTGAAGGGGTTGCCAGTTGGCTCCCCACCACCGTCACCGCGCCGCTAAAGACGATTCATCGCGCGCTGGAGCGTATTGCCCAGCGCTATCATTGCGGCGGGCCTGGCGCACAGGTGCTGGGAAGTTACCTGGAAGGGCCATACTTCACGCCGCAGAATAAGGGTGCCCATCCCCCGGAGCTGTTTCGGGAACTGGACCTTGCGGAGCTGGATGAGCTGATCGCCATTTCGCGACAGACCCTGCGCGTGGTGGCGCTGGCACCGGAAAAACCGGGGGCATTGCAGGCGATTCGCCATCTCAGGCAGCAGGGTGTGCGGGTGATGTTGGGGCATAGCGCGGCAAGCTGGGCGCAAACCCGCGCCGCCTTTGACGCGGGCGCGGACGGACTCGTGCACTGCTACAACGGCATGACCGGGCTTCATCACCGGGAGCCCGGGATGGTCGGCGCAGGACTCACTGACCCGCGCGCGTGGCTGGAACTTATCGCCGATGGGCACCACGTCCATCCGGCGGCCATGACGCTCTGTTGCTGCTGTGCAAAAGAGAGGCTGGTGCTGATAACCGATGCGATGCAGGCCGCCGGTATGCCCGACGGAAACTACACGCTGTGCGGTGAAAAAGTCGAAATGCACGGAGGTATCGTGCGAACCGCATCCGGTGGCCTGGCGGGCAGTACGTTGTCGGTTGATGCGGCAGTGCGCAATATGGTCGAACTGACAGGCATCGCCCCTGAGGATGCTATCCATATGGCCTCGCTCCATCCAGCGCGTCTGTTGGGGATCGACAGCCACTCAGGATCGTTAGCCCCAGGCAAACGCGCCAGCACGATCGCCCTCGATAGCGGACTGCATTTACAACAGATTTGGATTCAGGGTCAGCTCCTCCCCCTTTGACCCTTTTTTCCTCCCTGGCCTTCGATCATGAATCGTAAGGCCTTTCTTTTCCTTTCGATTAAGAAAACCCCCATTCCTGGATGGTGGCAGAGAATCATTACAGATCAATAAGATAAAAAACCTCACCGTACAATCGATCACACTTTTCGTTTTATTTCATTTTGCATTATTGAACTTTCGATTTCTTTCCTATAAATTTTAATCAATCGATCATGTGAACAAGTGAAACGAAACGAAAGATAGCGACATTTTGCCAGCGTCTGATGTGGAATTCACAAGACTAAGGACTTACGTTATGCCAGAAACCTATACCCCTGCTGCTGCAACAACCGGAACCTGGACTGAAGAAGAGATCCGCCAGCAGCCTGCCAGTTGGATCCGCTCGCTGACGAACATTGACGCGATTCGTACCGCGATCGACAATTTTCTCGCGCCACTGCTACGTAAAGGCGATCTGCGGATCGTCCTCACCGGGGCTGGCACCTCGGCATTCATTGGCGAGATAATCGCGCCCTGGCTTGCCAGCCACACCGGGCAAAACATCAGCGCAGTACCGACCACCGATCTGGTCACCAATCCGATGGATTATCTGAACCCGGCGCATCCGCTGCTGCTGGTCTCGTTTGCCCGTTCTGGCAACAGCCCGGAAAGCGTTGCGGCAGTGGAACTGGCAAACCAGTTCGTCCCTGAGTGCTACCACCTTTCGATCACCTGCAATGAAGCAGGCAGCCTGTACCAGAACGCCGTTGCAAGCGATAACGCCTTTGCCCTGCTGATGCCGACAGAAACGCACGATCGCGGGTTTGCGATGACCAGCAGTATTACCACTATGATGGCCAGTTGCCTGGCGGTGTTCGCACCGAAACTCATCAACAGCCGGACCTTCCGCGATGTCGCGGATCGCTGCCAGACTATCCTGTCGTCACTGGGTGATTTCAGCCACGGCGTGTTTGGCAATGGTGCCTGGAAACGGATCGTCTATCTCGGTAGCGGTGGATTACAGGGTGCTGCGCGTGAGTCGGCCCTGAAAGTACTTGAGCTGACCGCCGGTAAGCTGGCCGCGTTTTACGACTCGCCAACCGGCTTCCGTCACGGTCCGAAATCACTGGTGGATAACGAAACGCTGATCGTGGTGTACATCTCCAGCCACCCTTACACACGGCAGTACGATCTCGATCTGCTGGCGGAGCTGCGTCGCGATGGTCAGGCAATGCGCGTTATCGCTATCGCGGCCGAAAGCGATTCCATCATCGAATCTGGCCCGCACATTCTGTTACCCCCCGCGCGTCATTTTATCGATAGCGAGCTGGCTTTCTGCTACCTGATGTATGCCCAGGTCTTTGCGCTCACCCAGTCCATTAATGTCGGTAATACCCCGGATAACCCTTCCCGCAGCGGTACGGTCAACCGCGTCGTGCAGGGCGTCGTTATTCACCCGTGGCAGGCTTAAGAGGATCCGATCATGAGTATCATTTCTACGAAGTATCTCCTGCAGGATGCTCAGGCAAAAGGCTACGCCGTACCGGCCTTCAACATTCATAACGCCGAGACTATCCAGGCGATCCTCGAAGTGTGTAGCGAAATGCAATCACCGGTGATCCTCGCCGGTACGCCAGGCACCTTTAAACATATCGCGCTGGAGGAGCTTTACGCGCTGTGCACCGCCTACTCCACCACCTACGCTATGCCGCTGGCGCTGCATCTCGATCATCATGAATCACTGGACGACATTCGCCATAAGGTGAACGCCGGAGTACGCAGCGCCATGATCGACGGTAGCCATTTCCCGTTTGAGGAAAACGTGAAGCTGGTGAAATCGGTTGTCGATTTCTGCCACGCCCGCGATTGCAGCGTAGAAGCGGAGTTGGGACGCCTGGGTGGCGTCGAAGATGACATGAGCGTTGATGCAGAAAGCGCCTTTCTGACCGATCCGCAAGAGGCCAAACGCTTTGTTGAGCTGACCGGCGTCGACAGCCTTGCTGTCGCCATCGGCACCGCACACGGCCTCTACACCAAAAAACCGAAAATCGATTTCCAGCGCCTGGCTGAAATCCGTGAAGTGGTGGATATTCCGCTGGTGCTGCACGGTGCGAGCGATGTGCCTGACGAGTATGTACGCCGCACGATAGAGCTGGGTGTGTGTAAGGTTAACGTCGCTACCGAATTGAAAATTGCCTTCGCCGATGCCGTGAAAGCGTGGTTTGCTGACAACCCACAGGGCAACGATCCGCGCTATTACATGCGTGTCGGTATGGATGCGATGAAAGAGGTCGTGAGAAGTAAAATCACGGTTTGCGGTTCGGCTAACAAATTAGTGGCTGATTCCGATTTAATTTAAAGTCGTCCTGTTTCAACATCATATTCAGAAGCGTTATCTGATTAATATCAGGTAGCGCTTTCTGACCAGATAGCGGGGGAGAATAAAGAGATTACATCACGCTGAATAAATTCATGAATGCGTTACGGTAACAATAATATATTTCAACAAGTTCTGTCATTCTATTATTTTATGGTGAGGATTTAAGAATGGGTAGTCCAAATATCCTGTTAACGCGTATTGATAACCGACTGGTGCATGGTCAGGTGGGCGTCACCTGGACATCGACAATCGGTGCCAATCTGCTGGTTGTCGTGGATGATGATGTCGCTCAGGATGAGATTCAGCAGAAATTAATGGGCATCACCGCAGAAACCTACGGTTTCGGCATCCGTTTCTTTTCTATAGAAAAAACCATCAATGTCATCGGTAAGGCCGCGCCGCACCAGAAGATATTCCTGATTTGCCGCACCCCGCAAACGGTCAGAAAGCTGCTCGAAGGCGGTATCACGCTCAACGACGTGAACGTCGGCAATATGCACTTCTCGGAAGGTAAAAAGCAGATTAGCAGCAAGGTTTATGTCAATGAGCAGGATCTTCAGGATCTGCAGTTCATTAAGAAACACGGCGTAAACATTTTTATTCAGGATGTCCCTGGCGATCAAAAAGAAGCGATCCCGGAGTAAATAACAAGCCAATGTTTTCATATTAAAGGGACTTATTTACATGAGGTTTTCAAAATGCATGAAATAACACTTTTACAAGGGATATCCCTTGCTGCATTAGTCTTCTTTCTGGGAATCGATTTTTGGCTGGAAGCCCTGTTCTTATTCAGACCGATTATTGTGTGTACGCTCACTGGCGCCATCCTTGGCGATATTCATATTGGTTTGATCACCGGCGGTCTGACCGAACTGGCCTTTGCCGGTCTGACGCCCGCCGGCGGCGTACAACCGCCAAACCCCATCATGGCGGGGCTGATGACCACGGTGATCGCCTGGTCTACCGGCGTGGATGCCAAAACCGCCATCGGCCTCGGTTTGCCGTTCAGCCTGCTGATGCAATACGTGATTCTGTTCTTCTATTCCGCCTTCTCCCTGTTCATGTCCAGGGCCGACAACTGCGCTAAAGAAGCCAATACCCGCGCATTTGCACGTCTGAACTGGCTGACAACGCTGATTGTCGCCTGCTCATACGCCATTATCGCGTTTCTGTGTACCTATCTGGCGCAGGGTGCCATGCAGGCGCTGGTGAAAGCCATGCCGGCCTGGCTGACTCATGGTTTCGAAGTCGCGGGGGGGATTCTGCCTGCCGTCGGTTTTGGTCTGCTGCTGCGCGTGATGTTCAAAGCGCAGTACATTCCTTACCTGATCGCCGGCTTCCTCTTTGTGTGCTACATCCAGGTCAACAATCTACTCCCGGTCGCCGTCCTCGGCGCGGGCTTCGCCGTGTACGAATTTTTCAATGCCAAAGCTAAACAGCAGGCGCAACCCCAGCCTGTCGCCCGTAAAAATGATGATGAAGAGGATTACAGCAATGGGATCTGAAATCAGTAAAAAAGACATTACCCGTCTTGGCTTCCGCTCTTCCCTTCTTCAGGCGAGCTTTAACTATGAAAGGATGCAGGCGGGCGGCTTTACCTGGGCGATGCTGCCGATTCTGAAAAAAATCTACAAAGATGATAAGCCGGGTCTGAGTGCGGCCATGAAAGATCATCTGGAATTTATCAATACCCACCCGAACCTCGTCGGTTTCCTGATGGGCTTACTGATCTCAATGGAAGAGAAAGGAGAAAACCGCGACACCATCAAGGGTCTGAAAGTGGCGCTGTTTGGCCCCATCGCCGGGATTGGCGATGCCATTTTCTGGTTCACCTTGCTGCCGATTATGGCGGGGATCTGCTCCTCATTCGCCAGTCAGGGCAATTTGCTGGGGCCGATTCTGTTCTTCGCCGTCTATCTGATGATCTTTTTCCTGCGCGTCGGCTGGACTCACGTCGGCTATTCGGTCGGGGTAAAAGCCATTGATAAGGTGAGGGAAAACTCGCAGATGATCGCCCGTTCGGCAACGATCCTCGGGATCACGGTGATTGGCGGTCTGATCGCCTCCTACGTTCATATCGATGTCGTGACCTCTTTTGCCATCGACAGCACACACAACGTGGCACTGCAAAAGGACTTCTTTGATAAGGTCTTCCCGAACATTTTACCGATGGGCTACACGCTGCTGATGTACTACCTGCTGCGGGTGAAAAAAGCGCATCCGGTATTGTTAATCGGCGTCACCTTTGTGCTTTCTATCGTCTCTTCCGCACTTGGCATTTTGTAAACCGCACGGGCGCGACTGTGCGTGCGCCCCTCGTCAAAAGGATGACTGACAGATGCAATACATACAGTACTGCGACCATTATGACGCACTCAGCGATCGCGCCAGCGAACGGTTAATTCAGGTAATACATAACAAACCTGACGCGACGATCTGCCTGGCGACCGGCGCGACGCCTGAACTGACCTATCGTTTCCTGGTCGAGAAAATACAGCAGCGTCATGTTGATATCCGCAACGTGACCTTTGTGAAGCTTGATGAGTGGGTGGGAATGCCCTTACACACGCCGGGCACCTGTGAATCCTTCCTGCAACAGCACATCGTGCAACCGCTTGGCCTGCGCCCGGAACAGCTGATCGGTTTTCAGTCAGAAAATATCGACGAGACGGAATGCGAGCGCGTGACGGATTTGATTGCCAGCCGGGGCGGTCTCGATTTATGCGTACTGGGCATCGGCAAGAACGGTCATCTGGGGCTGAACGAACCGGGAAGCACGCTGGAACCGTTTTGCCATATCAGTAGGCTTGATGAACAAACGCGTCACCACGACATGCTTAAATCGGCCGGTCGTCCGGTGACGCACGGTATCACTCTGGGCCTGAAGGAGATCCTCAATGCAAAGGAAATATTGCTGCTGATTGCCGGAGAAGGAAAACAGGCCGCTGTTGAAAAATACCTGACCACCGCCGTGACGACCGCAATTCCGGCCTCGTTTTTGTGGCTGCATGACAATACGACATGTTTACTGGATGGCTCGCGTTATTCAGATCGATAACCCTCCCTCTCATTCTGACACGCTGTAGTTTTTCTTTTGCTGCAGCGTGTTTCCCGGATTATCCCTGCTGCTCCAGCGCATATTTGTACAGCGCGTTCTTTTTTACGCCGTGGATTTCTGCCGCCAGCGCTGCGGCTTTTTTCAGCGGCAACTCGGCCTGTAACAACGTGAGGGTGCGCAGGGCATCGGCAGGCAGTTCGTCTTCCTGCGCCTTGTGTCCTTCCACAATCAGCACCATCTCGCCTTTACGCCGGTTCTCGTCCTCTTTAACCCACGCCAGCAGTTCACCCACCGGTGCGCCGTGAATTGTCTCCCAGGTTTTGGTCAGCTCGCGCGCCAGCACCACGTAACGGGATTCGCCCCACACCGCGACCATATCTTCCAGGCTGTCCAGCAGGCGATGCGTGGACTCATAGAAAATCAGCGTGCGCGGTTCGGTTTCGATAGCTTTCAGCGCGTCACGACGTCCTTTTGATTTCGCGGGTAAAAAGCCTTCATAGCAGAAGCGGTCGGACGGCAATCCCGCCGCGCTTAATGCGGCAATCGCCGCACAGGGCCCTGGCAACGGCACGACGCGGATGCCCTGCTCACGACAACTGCGTACCAGGTGGTAACCCGGATCGTTAATCAGCGGCGTCCCGGCATCGGAAACCAGCGCGATGTTCAGTCCTTCTTTCAACTTCGCCACCAGCGTGTCTGCTTTTTGCTGCTCGTTATGATCGTGCAGGGCGAACAGTCGGGCATTAATCGCGAAATGCTGCAATAATAATCCGGTATGGCGAGTATCTTCAGCGGCAATTAAATCAACAGCTTGTAACACTTCGAGCGCACGCTGGGTAATATCAGACAAATTCCCGATAGGAGTAGGTACAATAAAGAGTTGGCCGCGAGAATTATCCGCCGATTCGTGTTGTGTCATTGTGTCGTCCGTATTGCCGATTTAATATTGAGCATTGCGTATAAAAAATATCACTGGATACAGTATGGTACCCTTAACATTCTCTCGTTTAAAAGCCGCGCGCTGTCTGCCCATCGTTCTGGCAGCCCTGATTTTCGCCGGCTGTGGCACCCAGGCGCCCGATCAGAGCACTGCCCATATGCAGGGCACAGCGCAAGCTGATTCCGGCTTTTATCTGCAACAGATGCAGCAAAGCGCAAATGATAGCAAGACCAACTGGCAATTACTCGCCATTCGTGCACTGCTGAAAGAAGGCAAAAGCCAGCAGGCTATCGAACTGTTTAACCAACTGCCGCAGGATCTGAATGATACCCAGCGCCGGGAACAGTCGCTGTTAGCCGTTGAAATCAAACTGGCGCAGAAAGATTTTGCCGGGGCGCAGGCGCTACTGGAAAAACTTACCCCGTCTGATTTTGAGCAAAATCAGCAGGCGCGCTACTGGCAGGCGCAGATTGACGCCAGCCAGGGCCGCCCATCACTCTCGCTGCTGCGCTCCCTGATTGCGCAGGAACCCCTGCTTGGCGAGAAGGATAAGCAGAAAAATATGGACGCCACCTGGCAAGCATTGTCTGCAATGACGCAGGAGCAGGCCCAGGCATTGGTTATCAATGCCGATGAAAACGTGTTGCAGGGCTGGCTGGACCTACAACGTGTCTGGTTTGATAACCGCAGCGATCCGGACATGATGAAAGCGGGCATTGCCGACTGGCAAAAACGCTATCCGCAAAATCCGGGAGCAAAACTGCTGCCAACCCAACTGGTCAATGTGCAGAGCTTTAAACCCGCCTCGACCAGTAAAATCGCCCTGCTACTACCGCTGAACGGTCAGGCAGCCGTATTTGGTCGCACCATTCAACAGGGCTTTGAAGCCGCCAAAAATCTTGGTACGCAGCCTGTCGACGCACAGCCCGCCGCGCAACCGGCCCCGGTCACAGCCCCAACGCCGGCGGACCCGCAGCCGCAGGCGACCGATGGCGTCGCCAGTCCTTCCCAGGCTTCAGTGAGCGATTTGACCCATGACGAGCAGGCCGAACAGCCCGTGCCGGTCAGCGCACCGCAGACAACGCCTGCACAGCCAACCACCGCAAGCGCGGCGGCAAATCCTTCCGCGGAACTGAAAGTTTATGACACCAGCGCCCAACCGCTCGATCAGATCCTGACGCAGGTTCAGCAGGACGGCGCGAGTATCGTGGTCGGCCCGCTGCTGAAAAACAACGTCGACGAACTGCTAAAAAGCAACACTCCGTTGAACGTGCTGGCACTTAACCAGCCGGAATCGGTGCAAAGCCGCGCAAACATCTGTTACTTCGCCCTCTCACCGGAAGATGAAGCGCGTGATGCGGCGCGCCATATCCGTGAACAGGGCAAACAGTCGCCGCTGCTGCTGATCCCGCGTAGCGCGCTTGGCGATCGTGTTGCTAACGCCTTTGCCCAGGAGTGGCAAAAACTGGGTGGCGCTACGGTGCTGCAACAGAAATTTGGCTCGACGGCGGAACTGCGTATGGGCGTCAACGGCGGTTCAGGGATAGCGTTAACCGGTAGCCCGGTCGCTGCCAGCGCACCGTCTCAACCCGGCGTCACTATTGGCAATTTAACCATTCCGGCTGCGCCAACGGATGCCCAGATTAGCGGTAACGGTGGTCGCGTGGACGCCGTGTATATTCTGGCAACACCTAATGAGATAGCCTTCATCAAGCCGATGATCGCCATGCGCAACGGTAGCCAGAGTGGTGCAACGCTGTACGCCAGTTCGCGTAGCGCGCAGGGGAATGCCGGTCCTGACTTCCGTCTGGAAATGGATGGCCTGCAGTACAGCGAGATCCCGATGCTGGCGGGCGCGAACCCGTCGCTGATGCAGCAGGCGCTCGGCGCAGTGCATAATGACTACTCGCTGGCGCGCATGTACGCAATGGGCGTGGATGCCTGGTCGCTGGCGAACCATTTCTCCCAGATGCGTCAGGTGCAGGGCTTCGAAATTAATGGGAATACCGGCGCGCTGACCGCCAGTCAGGACTGTGTGATTAACAGGAAGTTATCATGGCTCCAGTACCAACAAGGGCAGATTGTCCCCGCCAGTTAACGAGCAAACAGGCCGGTGACGCGTGGGAAACCACCGCGCGTCGCTGGCTGGAGCGCAAGGGACTGCATTTTATCGCCGCCAACGTGCATGAACGCGGCGGCGAGATCGATCTGATCATGCGTGATGGCAAGACGACCGTCTTTATTGAGGTCCGCTACCGACGCTCTACCACGTTCGGTGGCGCCGCTGCCAGTGTGACGCGCAGCAAGCAACGTAAATTATTACAGGCTGCCCGCTTGTGGCTCGCGCGCCACAATGGGAGTTTTGATACTGTGGATTGCCGGTTCGATGTGTTAGCCTTCACCGGAAATGATGTTGAGTGGTTCAGGAATGCCTTTACTGACTGCTCATAATTGAAGATTCAGAACAGACCCATTGGGCAAATAAAAATAGCCTAATAGGTCAGCTCTTAAGGATTAGCGTGTTAGACAGAATTAAAGTCTGCTTTACCGAAAGCATTCAAACTCAAATTGCAGCGGCAGAAGCCCTCCCGGATGCTATCTCTCGCGCCGCCGTGACGCTGGTTCATTCACTGCTCAATGGCAACAAAATTCTCTGTTGTGGTAATGGGACATCCGCTGCCAACGCACAGCATTTTGCGGCCAGCATGATCAACCGCTTTGAGACAGAACGCCCCAGTTTACCCGCGATTGCACTAAATACGGATAATGTGGTCTTAACAGCGATTGCTAACGACCGTCTGCATGACGAAGTGTATGCAAAACAGGTTCGGGCGTTGGGTCATGCTGGCGACGTCTTACTGGCCATCTCGACGCGCGGCAACAGCCGCGATATCGTTAAGGCTGTGGAAGCTGCCGTCACGCGAGACATGACGATTGTGGCACTGACCGGGTATGACGGGGGTGAACTGGCTGGACTATTAGGGCCACAGGATGTTGAGATCCGCATCCCTTCGCACCACAGCGCACGCATTCAGGAAATGCATATGCTGACGGTAAACTGCCTGTGCGATCTGATCGATAACACGCTTTTCCCCCACCAGGATGATTAAGGAGTACACATGAAGGCTTTATCGCCAATCGCAGTCCTTATTTCTGCTCTGCTATTGCAAGGTTGTGTAGCCGCCGCAGTGGTCGGTACCGCCGCCGTTGGCACCAAAGCAGCAACAGACCCACGTAGCGTAGGCACTCAGGTGGACGATGGAACCCTGGAAGTGCGCGTTAACAGTGCACTGTCGAAAGATGCACAAATCAAGAAAGAAACGCGCATTAACGTGACGGCTTATCAGGGTAAAGTGTTACTGGTCGGTCAGTCGCCGAATAGTGAACTCTCCGCACGGGCTAAACAGATTGCGATGGGCGTCGACGGCACCACCGAGGTCTATAACGAGATCCGTCAGGGCCAGCCGATTGGCATGGGCACCGCGTCAAGTGACACCTGGATCACCACCAAAGTACGCTCTCAGTTGCTGACCAGCGACCAGGTTAAATCATCCAACGTGAAAGTGACGACCGAAAACGGCGAAGTGTTCCTGTTAGGCCTGGTGACCGACCGTGAAGCGAAAGCGGCTGCGGATATCGCCAGCCGGGTCAGCGGCGTGAAGCGCGTCACCACGGCGTTTACCTTCATCAAGTAATCCCCCAAGGCCTGATTAGGCGCTTTAGCGTCGACATCAGGCCATATGTGCCGGATGGCGGCGTGACCGCCTTATCCGGCCTACAGAGTGTATTATCGTAGGCCGGGCAAGCGAAGCGCCCCAGGCATTCCTTAAGTAATCCCCCAGGCCTGATTAGGCGCTTTAGCGTCGACATCAGGCCATATGTGCCGGATGGCGGCGTGACCGCCTTATCCGGCCTACAGAGTGTATTATTGTAGGCCGGGCAAGCGAAGCGCCCCCGGCATTCCTTAAGTAATCCCCCAGGTCTGATTAGGCGCTTTGGCGTCGACATCAGGCCCCATATGTACCGGATGGCGGCGTGACCGCCTTATCCGGCCTACAGAGTGTATTATTGTAGGCCGGGCAAGCGAAGCGCCACCGGCATTCCTTTTTATATCAACGCAATACTTCCCACTATCACGCCAGAGACCACCACCAGCACCGCCGTTAACCACAGCGCTTTTGCCGGGAACGCTTTACGCAACATAATCAGCGACGGCAGGCTGACGGCGGGTAATGTCATCAGCAGTGCAAGCGCTGGCGCAGTCCCCATCCCTGCCAGCATCATCGTCTGTACAATCGGAATTTCTGCCGCGGTCGGGATCACAAACAGACAGCCGGCCACCGCCAGCGCAATCACCCACAGCAGGCTGTTATCGATAGCCCCATCCGCATGTGGAAACAGCCAGACGCGCGCAGCACCCAGTACCAGCACCGCCAGGATGTAGACAGGAATAGTGCTCCAGAACAGCGTCCACAGCGCGCGGCCCCAGCGGACAAAGAACCCGTCCTGTGCATCCAGTCGCGTGATTTCCACCGGCAACTCAGCCTGCGCAGGCTCTTTCACCCATTTCTGCACCAGCGTTGCCACCACCAGCACCATTGCCAGTCCGGCAACCAGGCGGATAGCCGCAAAATGCCAGCCGAGGACGAAGCCCATAAACACCAGCGTCGCCGGGTTTAACAGCGGATTCCCCATCCAGAATGCCAGCGCCCCGCCCATCGAAACCTGCTGGCGACGCATCCCCGCCGCCACCGGTGCAGCACAGCAGGTGCACATCATGCCGGGCAGAGAGAAAAGCGTCCCGAACAGCGTGCCGCGAAAACGCGTTTGCCCGAGCGTACGTAACAGCCAGTCACGCGGGATCAGAACCTGAATCAGCGAACCAAGGATCACCCCCAATACCGCTGCCTTCCAGACCGCAATGAAATAGACCATCGCATAGTCCCAGGCCGCCTGCCACGGGTTCGCATCAGCCTGCGCCAGAATGGATTTACCGATACTGTGAGTTTCTGCGGCTGTGAAGGCTTTCCCGTAATAAGGCTGCCATTTCACATACCAGAGACCGACGATGACGACGAGAAAGAAAAGAGCGGGCTTCCACCATTGAAACGGTGTTGCCGCCTGAGATGAAGACTGACCAGCCATAGCATTCCCCAGGGCGTGTGAGAGTAATTAGCCGGGAATATACGCCTTTGGGAAATGTTTGGAAATGTTAAATTGACCGGGTGAATTGTCCGGCCTGCACCTCACGCGTCAGGCAGCCCTCTCCCGCAACTGGGATGAGGTCAGGATCGTCACCCCTTCGTGTTCAGGCGCCAGCGCGTCTGCCAGCATTGCGCGCGCCACGTCCCGCGCGTCAATCGACTTCCAGTTGCCGGGCAGCAGTCGGAATAACGGCGCAAAAAGGGTTTCGCTGAATCGCTGTCTGGTGCGGTCGCCGAGCAGCATCGACGGGCGTGCAATCGTCAGCTTCGGCCACGCCTGCGCAATCAGCGCCTCTTCCATCTCCCCTTTTACGCGGTTGTAGAAAAACGGCGAACGGGCGTTGGCCCCCATCGAACTCACCACCAGCATATGCTGCGCACCCAGACGGCGACCGGTCAAGGCGGTGTCGACCACCAGCGTATAGTCGGCATGAATAAATGCCTCTTTGCTGCCGGCTTCGCGCCGGGTCGTGCCCAGACAGCAAAAAACGATATCGACAGGATCGGAAACCTGCGCCAGCGCATCGCTCAGTTGCGGATCGTGGGGATTATAGACGCCAGGCATGTCCGCCAGCGGGCGTCGCGTCGGTGCGGCTATCGAATGGATCTTCGGTTCATTAAGCAGCATCCGCAGTAAATGCCCGCCAACCAACCCGGTCGCCCCGGTAATCAGTACCTGACTCATCGCCTTCTCCTCGTCCTGAACTCTTCTAACTATACAACACCGATTGAGTCGCGCACCCACACCAACTTTTTGCCAAAGCCCAGAGTGTTGTCGGTGAATTTGAGTTCATCCAGGCGGATTTCCCATACCGGCGCGGACAGCATTCTGGCGACCGGGAAGCGGCGAAGATAGGCCTGTCGTGCCGCGTCGCTTTCTTCTCCTGCCAGTTGACGGATCTCGCCTTTAAACTGTACGCCGCGAATCAAGGCGACCGTTTTCGGTTGACCATTGACGGTCCCGGCAACGGGGGCTCGCGGGCCTGACATCTGCGCATGACGCGTTTTCTCTTCCGTCAGCAGATAAAAAACCACCTTTTTGGCATCGAAGAGATAAAACGCATTGGCACACCACAGTTCACCTTCGTGATGTACGCACCAGGTCACAACATGTTGTTTTGTCAGCCAACGACCAATCGCAGTGAGTGTTTCCATCTCGGTTCTCTTTTATACTGGATGCCAGAAACATAACACGCCGAAGGCTATGATGACACCCTGGTATCTTTATCTGATCCGCACCGCCGACAATGCCCTGTATACCGGGATCACGACCGACGTAGCGCGCCGCTACCAGCAACATCAACGTGGCAAAGGCGCGAAGGCGCTACGGGGAAAAGGGGAGTTGACGCTGGCGTTTTCCGCACCGGTTGGCGATCGTTCACTGGCGCTACGCGCAGAATACCGGGTCAAAAAACTCACCAAGCAACAGAAAGAACGGCTTGTCGCAGAAGGCGAAGGGTTTGCAGCGTTACTGAACGACCTGCAAACCCCGACGCTTAAAAACGATTAAAGTGATCGTGATACTCGACCAGTCCCGTGACGCCGCTTAGCGCGTCTTCCGCTAAACGATGTACCTGAAACGCGCTTTCGGTGCCCGGCCAGCGGCAATGCAGATCGTAATGGGCGGCCAGTTCGAAACCAAAGCGGCTATACAGTGCCGGTTCACCCAGGGTGACCACGGCGGCGTAGCCAAATTCGTTGAGTGAATCCAGCCCTTCATAGACCAGTTGGCGTGCCAGCCCCTGCCCACGGTAGTTTTCATCGACTGCCAGCGGTGCCATGCCGACCCACTGCAGATCTTCGCCCTGTACATCGACGGGGCTGAATGCCACGTAACCCACCACCTGGCCTTCATCGTCTGTGGCGACCAGACCGAGCGTCAGAAAACCATCTTCACGCAGGGAGTGTACCAGTTCCGCTTCCGCATCGCTTTCGAATGAACGACGCAGCAGGGCATCAATGCCGGGTGCGTCAATGGGAATTTCTACTCGAATCAGCATGGTTCACCTACCGATGTCTGTTTGGTTTCTGGCGAGTATTTCATGCCCGCCTCAACAAAATCCGCCAGTTGCAGCAGCATAACGCGCAACGCTTTGGGCATCTGCTCCAGCTCAATGGCATCCATCAGGTTCTTAACATACAACCCTAACTCCGTATCCCCTTCAATCACCAGCCGGCGCTGGAAGAAGAGCGTATCCGGATCCTGCTTACGCGCGGCGATCATCAACAGATCGCTGGCATCAGCGCTAAAACTCACGTCGGCTTGCGCATCCTCGCTGACGATCAGTTTGTCATTCTCGACCGAGGTATACCATTTCAGGCCGATATCGCGAACCGTAATGCTTAACCAACGGCCTTCAAGGAACTCCAGCTCCCCGTCAGCCAGGGCCTGGCGAAACTGCCAGCTTAGGACCTGTTCCAGAACCTGGCGCTGCAGTGCAAAGGGCGTCAGTTTAACTGGCACACTCATCAGAGACGGACCGAAATGTACTAAGCGTGAACGCAGCTTATCTAACACGAGCTTTACTCCCTGTTTCAATTATCCTGCTATTCTGCCATATCAGATAAACGACATAGCGGCGTAAATCAACAATTGCGTGCGAAATCCCTAACTCTTTATTGCTGATATCAATACGACTTTAACTGCCTTAAATCAAAAATTGTCGCAGCAAGGTTAACTAAAATCCTTGTTCGTTAACAATTATGCGTCCCAGGCGGCGCAATCTTCAGGATAAATTATGGAGCTGCTCTGCCCTGCCGGAAATCTCCCGGCGCTTAAGGCGGCCATCGAAAACGGCGCTGATGCCGTTTATATCGGGCTTAAAGATGATACCAACGCCCGCCACTTCGCCGGCCTTAACTTTACCGAGAAGAAATTGCAGGAAGCGGTGAGCTTTGTCCACCAACACCGCCGCAAATTACACATCGCCATTAACACGTTTGCGCATCCGGACGGCTATGCCCGCTGGCAGCGTGCGGTGGATATGGCTGCGCAACTGGGGGCGGATGCGCTGATCCTCGCGGATCTCGCTATGCTCGAGTATGCCGCAGTTCGTTACCCGCATATTGAGCGCCATGTCTCTGTTCAGGCCTCGGCTACCAATGAAGAAGCGATCAACTTTTATCATCGCAATTTTGATGTTGATCGCGTCGTCCTGCCGCGCGTGCTCTCTATCCATCAGGTGAAACAGCTTGCCCGCGTGACGCCGGTGCCACTGGAGGTTTTTGCTTTCGGCAGTCTGTGCATTATGGCCGAAGGCCGCTGTTACCTCTCATCCTATTTGACCGGTGAATCCCCCAATACAGTAGGGGCCTGTTCCCCTGCCCGCTTTGTGCGCTGGCAGCAGACGCCCCAGGGGCTGGAATCACGGCTGAATGAAGTGCTGATCGACCGCTATCAGGACGGGGAGAACGCCGGTTATCCGACGCTGTGTAAAGGTCGCTATCTGGTCGACGGCGAGCGTTACCACGCGCTGGAAGAACCGACTAGCCTGAACACGCTGGAGCTACTGCCGGAACTGCTGGCGGCAAATATTGCCTCGGTGAAAATCGAAGGTCGTCAGCGCAGCCCGGCCTATGTCAGCCAGGTTGCGAAAGTGTGGCGTCAGGCGATCGACCGCTGCATAGCCGACCCGCAGAACTATGCGCCGCAGGCAGACTGGATGGAGACGCTCGGCGCGATGTCCGAAGGCACTCAGACGACGCTTGGCGCCTATCACCGTAAATGGCAGTGAGAAAAGCAATGAAATATTCCTTAGGGCCGGTGCTTTACTACTGGCCGAAAGAAACGCTGGAAGGCTTTTATCAGCAGGCAGCCACCAGCAGCGCTGATGTTATCTATCTCGGCGAAGCGGTGTGCAGCAAACGCCGCGCCACCAAAGTCGGCGACTGGCTGGATATGGCGAAATCGCTCGCCGGTAGCGGTAAGCAGGTGGTGCTTTCGACGCTGGCGCTGGTGCAAGCCTCTTCTGAGTTGAACGAACTGAAGCGCTATGTCGAAAATGGCGACTTTCTGCTGGAAGCCAGCGATCTTGGCGTGGTGAATATGTGCGCCGACCGCAAGCTACCGTTTGTCGCCGGACACGCGCTGAACTGCTACAACGCCGTCACGCTGCGCCTGCTGCTCAAACAAGGGATGGTGCGCTGGTGCATGCCGGTGGAGCTTTCCCGCGACTGGCTGATAAACCTGCTCAATCAGTGTGATGAACTGGGGATTCGCCAGCAGTTTGAAGTGGAAGTCCTGAGCTATGGGCATCTGCCGCTGGCTTACTCCGCCCGCTGCTTTACCGCCCGCTCGGAAGATCGTCCGAAAGATGAGTGCGAAACCTGCTGCATCAAGTACCCTAACGGCCGCGACGTACTCTCCCAGGAAAATCAACAGGTGTTCGTCCTCAATGGCATTCAGACCATGAGCGGCTATATCTACAACCTCGGCAACGAACTGACGTCAATGCAGGGGCTGGTGGACATCGTGCGCCTGTCTCCGCTGGGCACGGAGACATTCGCAATGCTCGACGCCTTCCGCGCTAACGAAACGGGGCGCGCTCCGCTACCACTCGCTGCACACAGCGACTGCAACGGCTACTGGAAACGTCTGGCCGGTCTGGAATTGCAGGCCTAATGCCTCTCTGCCGGATGGCGGCATAACTGCCTTATCCGGCCTACTCCAGGCCTGATCATCAGGTATTTTCTGTCCGCCACGCGTTTTATAAAGCTCACTTTGTTAACTACGGTTATCATTTTTTAATGCACTATTAAAAAATATGCCGATGACAAAGTGAGCCATTATGACTGACAAAACCATTCCTTTCTCGGTGCTGGATCTGGCACCGATCTCCGACGGATCCTCAGCAAAAGAGGCATTCTCACACTCGCTGGATCTCGCACGCCTCGCAGAAAAAAGAGGCTATCATCGCTACTGGCTGGCGGAACACCACAACATGACCGGTATCGCCAGCGCGGCAACCTCAGTGCTGATTGGCTATCTGGCCGCGAACACCCAGACTTTGCATCTCGGTTCCGGCGGCGTCATGCTCCCCAACCACTCACCGCTGGTGATCGCTGAGCAGTTCGGTACGCTGAACACGCTCTATCCGGGACGCATTGATCTCGGCTTAGGACGCGCGCCGGGTAGCGATCAGCCGACGATGCGGGCGCTGCGCCGTCATATGGGCGGTGATATCGATAACTTCCCTCGCGACGTCGCTGAACTGGTGGACTGGTTTGATGCACGCGATCCCAATCCGCAGGTACGCCCGGTTCCTGGCTACGGCGAGAAGATCCCGGTCTGGCTGTTAGGCTCCAGCCTCTATAGCGCGCAGTTAGCCGCACAGCTTGGTCTGCCGTTCGCTTTTGCCTCCCACTTCGCGCCGGATATGCTGTTCCAGGCGCTGCATATGTACCGCACTCAGTTCAAGCCGTCAGCGCGGCTGGAAAAACCGTATGCGATGGTGTGCATCAATATCATTGCCGCCGACAGTAACCGTGATGCGGAGTATTTGTTCACCTCGATGCAGCAAGCCTTCGTGAAGTTGCGGCGTGGTGAAACGGGCCAGCTCCCGGCACCGATTCAAAATATGGATCAGTTCTGGTCGCCATCAGAACAGTACGGTGTGCAGCAGGCGCTGAGTATGTCGCTGGTGGGGGATAAAGCGAAAGTAGGCCACGGGCTAGAGTCTATTCTGCGTGAAACCCAGGCGGACGAGATTATGGTTAACGGGCAGATTTTTGACCATCAGGCGCGTCTGCATTCGTTTGAACTGGCGATGGATCTGAAAAAAGAGTTGTTGGGATAGTTTTTTGCCCGGTGGCGCTACGCTTACCGGGCCTGGAAATCCACGTAGGCCGGATAAGGCGCAGCCGCCATCCGGCAACATGTTTTACTGATACACCGGCAGCAAATTAAAGCTCGACAGGATGTGTACCAGCGCGTTACCCACCCCGAAAACCAGAATCAGGACAATCATCGGCTTACCGCCCCAGACGCGGAATTTCGGGCTACCGAAGCGCTGACGTGATTTACGTGCCAACAATGCCGGCACAATCGCAGCCCAGATGGTCGCCGCCAGTCCTGCATAGCCAATGGCATACAGGAATCCGTTCGGCCACAGCAGTCCCCCGACGATCGGCGGAACAAAGGTGAGCAGCGCCGTTTTGAAGCGTCCTGGCGCCGAATCGTCAAAACCAAACAGATCGGCCAGATAGTCAAACAGTCCCAGCGTGACGCCGAGGAATGAACTCGCCACCGCAAAGTTAGAAAACACCACCAGCAGCAGATCCAGACTACGACTGTTCAGCACGCCGCTCAGCGCCTGCACCAGCACATCAATATTGCCGCCCTCTCGCGCAATGCCGATAAACTCTGGGCGCGGAATGTTCCCCATCGTCCCCAGCAACCAGACGGTGTACAGCATCAGCGCCAGCAGCGTCCCGTAGACCAGGCACTTCACAATGGTGCGAGGGTCTTTACCGTAGTATTTCATCAGGCTCGGGACGTTACCGTGATAGCCAAACGACGCCAGACAGAACGGCAGCGTCATCAACAGATACGGCGTATAAGAGGCGTTACTTTCCGCGACGTTAAACAGCGTAGTCGGCGTAACGTGCCCAAGCAGACTGCCGAAGGTCAGGAAGAAAGTAATGACCTTCGCACCCAGCACGATAGCCGTCATGCGACTCACCGCTTTGGTGCTCAGCCACACCACAAACGCCACCAACAGCGCAAAACCAAAACCTGCCGCACGGGCGGGCACGTTCAGCGACATCTCGCTGAAGGTATGGTGCAGAATCGAACCGCTCGCCGAAATATAGGCGTAGGTCAGGATATAGAGTACGAAGGCAATAGAGATACCGTTGACCACGTTCCAGCCTTTGCCCAGCAGATCTTTGGTGATGGTGTCGAAGCTCGAGCCAATTCGGTAGTTGAGGTTTGCTTCCAGGATCATCAGACCGGAATGCAGCATGCAGAACCAGGTAAAGACCAGCGCCGCCATTGACCAGAAAAACCAGCTACCTGCCATAACCACCGGTAAAGAAAACATCCCTGCGCCGATAATGGTGCCGCCGATAATCACCACGCCGCCAAGCAGCGAAGGTGATGTCTGGGTGGTGGTTAGTGTTGCCATTTAGCGATTTCTCCAGCGAATAATGTTGTGACCGCATTTTAGTGCGTTGCACTGTACCAGTACAATAGTACAAATGAAATAAAAAAAGCCCCGATGATTTTATCGGGGCTGTATCTATTACTTTACGTCAGCAAACGAAAGGTTTACGCGTCACGACGACGGCTGGTACCGTCTTCACGACGTGGCGCACGACTACCTTCACGACGTTCGCCGCTGAAACGACGACCATCACCACGACCGCCTTCACGACGCTCACCGCCGAAACCGCGACCGCCTTCACGACGTTCGCCGCCGAAGCTACGACCACCGCCACGACGTTCAGTGTGCGGCTGTGCATCGCCCACTAACTGCATGTTCATCGGTTTGTTAAGGATGCGGGTACGCGTAAAGTGCTGCAGTACTTCACCCGGCATACCTTTCGGCAGTTCGATGGTGGAGTGCGATGCGAACAGCTTGATGTTACCAATGTAACGGCTGCTGATGTCGCCTTCGTTGGCGATCGCACCAACGATATGACGCACTTCCACGCCGTCATCACGACCCACTTCAATACGGTACAGTTGCATATCGCCAACGTCACGACGTTCACGACGCGGACGGTCTTCACCGCTGCGTTCTGGACGGTCGCCACGCGGGCCACGATCGTTACGGTCACGCGGACCACGATCGTCACGATCGCGGAATTCACGCTTCGGACGCATCGGCGCATCTGGCGGAACGATCAGAGTACGTTCGCCCTGTGCCATTTTCAGCAGAGCGGCAGCCAGCGTTTCGATATCCAGCTCTTCGTCTTCCGCTGTCGGCTGCAGTTTAGCCAGCAGCGCACGGTACTGATCCAGATCGCTACTTTCCAGCTGTTGCTGTACTTTGGCCGCAAATTTTTCCAGACGGCGTTTGCCCAGCAGGTCTGCGTTCGGCAGTTCAACTTCCGGAATAGTCAGCTTCATGGTGCGTTCGATGTTACGCAGCAGACGACGCTCGCGGTTCTCAACGAACAGCAGCGCACGACCTGCACGACCCGCACGACCGGTACGGCCAATACGGTGAACGTAAGACTCGGAATCCATCGGGATATCGTAGTTTACCACCAGGCTGATACGCTCAACGTCCAGGCCACGGGCCGCAACGTCGGTAGCAATCAGGATATCCAGACGACCATCTTTCAGACGTTCCAGCGTCTGCTCACGCAGCGCCTGGTTCATGTCGCCATTCAGCGCGGCGCTGTTATAGCCGCTACGCTCCAGCGCTTCAGCCACTTCCAGCGTCGCGTTTTTGGTACGAACGAAGATAATCGCCGCATCAAAATCTTCCGCTTCCAGGAAACGCACTAGCGCTTCGTTCTTACGCATACCCCAGACAGTCCAGTAGCTCTGGCTGATGTCCGGACGGGTAGTGACGCTGGACTGAATGCGCACTTCCTGCGGCTCTTTCATAAAGCGACGGGTAATGCGACGAATCGCTTCCGGCATGGTGGCAGAGAACAGAGCGGTCTGATGACCTTCCGGGATCTGCGCCATGATGGTTTCAACGTCTTCGATGAAGCCCATGCGCAGCATTTCGTCAGCTTCATCCAGAACCAGACCGCTCAGTTTAGAGAGGTCCAGGGTGCCGCGTTTCAGGTGATCCAGCAGACGACCCGGCGTACCGACGACGATCTGCGGCCCTTGACGCAGGGCGCGTAACTGCACGTCATAACGCTGGCCGCCGTACAGGGCAACCACGTTCACGCCGCGCATGTGTTTAGAGAAATCCGTCATGGCTTCGGCAACCTGAACCGCCAGTTCGCGGGTCGGTGCCAGCACCAGGATTTGAGGTGCTTTCAGCTCAGGATCAAGATTGTTGAGCAGCGGTAAGGAGAACGCTGCAGTTTTACCGCTACCGGTCTGGGCCATGCCCAGTACGTCACGACCGTTCAGCAAGTGTGGAATACACTCAGACTGGATCGGTGATGGTTTTTCGTAACCCAGATCGTTAAGGGCTTCAAGGATAGGAGCCTTCAGGCCCAGATCTGCAAAAGTGGTTTCGAATTCAGCCATGTAGTACGTGTGCCTCAAAATTAATGGCGGCCAGTCTACATAACTCATCATGAAATTGATCTGCAATTTTCATTGAAAAGTGTGAACCGGCTCAAAGTAGGTGTATTAACGAACAACAACGCCCTCACCCGTGAAGGTGATGGCAATCAAAAAAGATTACGGGCTGATGTGTACGTCAGCTATTGCTGGTCCGATTCTGCCAGGTCATCTTGGTCCTGGCCCAGGAGCGATAATTCCAACAATGCATATCGGTGCTCAACAAAGTTATGAACGTTGTTAGCCACCGCCAGTTTGAACAATGCCGTAGCGTTGTCCAAATCCCCCAGACTTAGGTAGTACTTACCTAAATAGAAGTTGGTTTCACTGAGATGCTCAGCGAGCGAGGTGTTATCCGTTGCGTCCGCCTTGAGCTTTTCCATCAGCGATGCTTCGCTAAGGTTGCCCAGGTAGAACTCGACAATGTTCCATCCCCATTGTTCTTTATCCGATTTCTCGAAGCGCTGTTTCAGCGCGACTTTTGCCTGCTTCTCATCGAGCTTCTGCTCAGCGAGATAAAGCCACAGGCTGCGGAAAGGATCATTGGGATCGTCTTGATAAAACGCCAGCAGATCATCTTGCGCTAACTTGTCGCGACCGCCGTAATACAATGCGATACCGCGATTTAAGTGCGCGTAGTTGTAAGTTGGATCAAGCTCAAGTACAGAATCAAACGCTTCATAGGCAGCATCAAAATTGCCTGCCTGCGTTAAATAAATGCCTAAGTAATTGAATACTTCAGGCATATCGGGTCGGATTGCCAACGCTTGTGAAAAATCATTTCGCGCTAATGCCCTCAGACCGAGACTATCATACAACACTCCGCGCTCATATAAAAGCTGTGCGCGTTCGTCATCGGTTAAAGCCCGACTGGCAAGAATTTGTTCCATGCGTGCCAGAATCACTTCCTGCTGCAAAGTCGGTTGCAATGGTACTGCGAGGACTTCACTCTTACGCCAGGTGGAATTACTGCATCCAGCCAGCGTGAGTGCTGTTGCCACGAAACACCAGCGCAAAAAAGGCGTCATTTCCCACTCCCGAAGACAACGATTAATTGAACGTCCTGTTCCCCGGTTGCTAACAAGGCGTCCTGCCAGGTTAAAAGCCCTCCGCAACCGCGGAGGGCAAATGGCAACCTTACTCGCCCTGCTGGCTAGCCGGAGCTTCCGGTGCAGCCGCTGGCTGAGATTGTTCAGTTGCTTCTTTAATGCTCAAACGTACACGGCCCTGGCGATCGACTTCCAGAACTTTAACCGGTACTTCCTGACCCATCTGCAGGTAATCGGTCACTTTCTCTACGCGCTTATCCGCGATCTGAGAGATGTGAACCAGACCTTCTTTACCGCCGCCGATGGCAACAAATGCGCCAAAGTCAACGATACGGGTCACTTTACCATTGTAGATACGACCGACTTCGATTTCTGCCGTGATCTCTTCGATACGACGGATAGCGTGTTTCGCTTTCTCACCGTCGGTCGCCGCGATCTTCACAGTACCGTCATCTTCGATTTCGATGGTGGTGCCGGTTTCTTCGGTCAGCGCACGGATCACAGAACCGCCCTTACCGATCACGTCTTTGATCTTGTCCGGGTTGATCTTGATGGTGTGGATACGCGGAGCGAACTGAGAGATGTCGCCGCGCGGCGCGTTGATCGCCTGTTCCATCACGCCCAGGATGTGCAGACGCGCACCTTTAGCCTGGTTCAGTGCAACCTGCATGATCTCTTTGGTGATACCTTCAATTTTGATATCCATCTGCAGTGCAGAGATACCGTCGCGGGAACCCGCTACTTTGAAGTCCATATCGCCAAGGTGGTCTTCGTCGCCCAGGATGTCAGACAGTACGACAAAGTTGTCGCCTTCTTTCACCAGACCCATTGCGATACCCGCAACAGCAGCTTTGATTGGCACGCCTGCATCCATCAGGGCCAGGGAAGCGCCACACACGGAAGCCATGGAAGAAGAACCGTTAGATTCGGTGATTTCAGACACCACGCGAACGGTGTACGGGAATTTGTCAGCTTCCGGCATAACAGCCAGCACGCCGCGCTTCGCCAGACGACCGTGACCAATTTCACGACGCTTTGGAGAACCGACCATGCCGGTTTCACCTACGGAGTACGGAGGGAAGTTGTAGTGGAACAGGAAGTTGTCCGTGCGCTCGCCCATCAGTTCGTCAAGAACCTGTGCATCACGTGCGGTTCCCAGCGTTGCGGTAACCAGCGCCTGAGTTTCACCACGGGTGAACAGTGCAGAACCGTGAGTACGCGGCAGTACGCCAGTGCGCACGTCCAGACCACGGATCATGTCTTTTTCACGACCATCGATGCGCGGCTCACCGGCCAGTACACGGCTACGCACGACATTTTTCTCGATCGCGTGCAGGATTTCACCCAGTTCGTTAGCGTCCAGGGTTTCGTCTTCAGCAACCAGAGTCGCGATGGTTTCAGATTTGATCACGTCAACCTGAGCATAACGCTCTTGTTTGTCGGTGATACGGTAAGCATCGCTCAGGCGAGATTCAGCCAGTGCAGCAACGCGCGCGTTCAGCGCTTCGTCTACGACTTCCGGCTGCCAGTCCCAACGCGGTTTACCCGCTTCTTTCACCAGATCGTTGATCGCCTGGATAACCACCTGCTGCTGATCGTGGCCGAACACCACTGCGCCCAGCATTTGATCTTCGCTCAGCAGTTCCGCTTCGGATTCAACCATCAGTACGGCAGCTTCAGTACCGGCAACCACCAGATCCAGCTTGCTCTCTTTCAGCTCGTCCTGAGTCGGGTTCAGTACGTACTGGTCATTGATATAACCCACACGTGCCGCGCCGATTGGGCCGTTGAACGGAATACCGGACAGAGACAGCGCAGCAGAGGCACCGATCATCGCCACGATATCCGGGTTAACCTGCGGGTTAACGGAAACGACGGTCGCGATGACCTGAACTTCGTTCACGAAACCTTCCGGGAACAGCGGACGAACCGGGCGGTCAATCAGTCGTGCGATCAGGGTTTCGCCTTCGCTTGGACGGCCTTCACGACGGAAGAAGCTACCTGGGATACGACCAGCAGCGTAGGTACGCTCCTGATAGTTAACGGTCAGCGGGAAGAAGTCCTGACCCGGCTTCGCTTTTTTCTGGCCGACAACGGTAACGAATACCGCAGTGTCGTCCATGCTAACCATAACAGCGGCAGTAGCCTGACGGGCCATCATGCCGGTTTCCAGCGTAACGGTATGCTGACCGTACTGGAATTTACGAACGATCGGATTAAGCAAAATAATATCCTTTCAAATTTTAGGCGACACAAACTGAATCGCCGTTAATACCCGATCTTCTGCGCATCCTCGCGACTAATGACAACCCTAACCCATACGATATTGGGTAAAGCCTCTCATTAGCCGCGCGAACCTCTGCAACGGAAGATCATTCATAGCAACAATACAATAGTTTCCAGTGAATTGCTGCCATCTGCTTGAAAAAAGGGGCCATGAAGGCCCCCTTTTACGAAACTCGCAAGAATTAGCGACGCAGACCCAGACGCTCGATCAGCGCGGTGTAGCGTGCAACATCTTTACGTTTCAGGTAGTCGAGCAGTTTACGACGCTGAGAAACCATGCGCAGCAGACCACGACGGCTGTGGTGATCTTTTTTGTGCTCTGCAAAGTGGCCCTGCAGGTGGTTAATCTGTGCAGTCAACAGAGCAACCTGAACATCGGTAGAACCGGTGTCGTTTGCATCACGACCGAACTCAGAAACGATTTTAGCTGTAGCTTCAGTACTTAGAGACATTTTAAAACTCCAAAGTATTAAGTATGAAAGGACGCCGATCTCTAATTCAGCGTTCCCAGTGTACGCCGTGCGAACTGTTAAAAAATTCACGCAACGTTAAGCGGCAGTATTCTACTCGTAGCGCCTTCTTATCGCAAGACGAACCCGTGCTACGCCGGATACTCCACCACTAATCGGCGAGGAGCCACGCGACCTTCGTCGTCGATCTCACCCATGCCGATAAATTTACCGTCATCACCTTCCGTAACACGAACCAGCCCTTCCAGCGGCGCGCCGTTCGTGCGAACGGGGTTGCCGTTCTTAAAGTAAACTGAAGAGGTTAACGGCAAATTAACAACAGGATAGTCCGAAGCCGGACTGTCCATTGGCATCAGCAGCGAATCAAGCAACTGTGCTGCCGGAATCCCCTGTAGTTCCGCCTGTTCGACCATTTCACGCAGACGTTCCAGCGTGACCATACGATCCACCGGATATTTGCTGACCGTCAGACGACGCAGGAAGATAACGTGCGCACCGCATCCCAGTTTCTCACCCAGATCGTCAATAATGGTGCGAATATAGGTGCCTTTCGAGCAGTGCACTTCCAGCTCCAGTTCATCCCCTTCATGGCGGATAAACAGCAGCTCGTAAACGGTAATCGGTCGGGCTTCGCGCGGCACTTCAATGCCCTGACGCGCGTATTCGTACAGCTTTTTACCCTGATACTTCAGCGCCGAATACATCGACGGCACCTGTTCGATATCGCCGCGGAACGTGTCCAGCGCGGCAGCCAGCTGTTCAGGGGTGAAGGTGACCGGACGCTCCTGCACAATTTGCCCATCGGCATCGGAGGTGTCTGTACGCTGCCCCAGACGGGCAATCACCCGATAACGCTTGTCGGAATCCAGCAGATACTGCGAAAACTTGGTCGCTTCCCCGAGGCAAATCGGCAGCATACCGGTCGCTAGCGGATCCAGCGCCCCGGTATGCCCGGCGCGGTTGGCGTTATAGATGCGTTTTACTTTTTGCAGTACATCATTGCTGGACATGCCCTGCGGCTTATCCAGCAGCAGCACACCATGAATGTCGCGACCACGACGACGAGGACGACTCATTAGTCCTCCTTGCTGTCGTCCGGGTTTACACGACGTTCTTCGTCATGTTTAACCACGTTGGTCACCAGGTTGGACATCCGCATCCCTTCCACCAGCGAGTTATCGTAGAAGAAGGTCAGTTCCGGCACGATACGCAGACGCATCGCTTTACCCAACAGGCTACGGATGAAGCCAGACGCTTCCTGTAACGCTTTGATGCCCGCTTTAATCGCGTTTTCATCTTTGTCATTCAGGAAGGTGACATACACTTTGGCATACGCCAGATCGCGGGACATTTCGACCCCCGACACGGTGGTCATCATGCCCAGACGCGGGTCTTTAATTTCGCGCTGCAGGATGATTGCGATCTCTTTTTGCATCTCCTGTCCTACGCGCTGCGGGCGACCAAATTCTTTCGCCATAATAAATTCTCCAGACAAAAAAGGGGCCTTGAGCCCCTTTTAAAAATTATTGCCGGGTGGCGCTTTGAAGCCTGATGACGCTACGCTTATCAGGCCAACAACCCGGACGTAGGCCCGGTAAACGCAGTGCCACCGGGCATAACGAAGATTACGCGATGGTACGCTGAATCTCGATGATCTCGAACACTTCGATCATATCGCCAACGCGAACGTCGTTGTAGTTCTTCACGCCGATACCACATTCCATACCGTTACGGACTTCGTTAACGTCATCTTTGAAGCGGCGCAGGGATTCCAGCTCGCCTTCGTAGATAACCACGTTGTCACGCAGTACGCGGATTGGGTTGTGACGCTTAATCGTCCCTTCGGTAACCATACACCCTGCGATGGCACCAAATTTCGGAGATTTAAACACATCACGAACTTCAGCCAGACCGATGATCTGCTGTTTCAGTTCCGGAGACAGCATACCGCTCATCGCCGCTTTCACTTCATCGATCAGGTTATAGATGACGGAGTAGTAGCGCAGATCCAGGCTTTCAGATTCAATCACTTTACGTGCAGAGGCATCCGCACGAACGTTGAAGCCCACCAGAATCGCGTTGGACGCAGCGGCCAGGGTCGCGTCGGTTTCGGTGATACCACCGACACCAGAACCGATGATCTTCACTTTCACTTCGTCGGTAGACAGTTTCAGTAAGGAGTCGGAGATCGCTTCCACAGAACCCTGAACGTCGGCCTTCAGCACGATGTTCACTTCGTGAACTTCGCCTTCGGTCATGTTGGCGAACATGTTCTCGAGCTTAGATTTCTGCTGGCGAGCCAGTTTCACTTCACGGAATTTGCCCTGGCGATACAGCGCAACTTCACGTGCTTTCTTCTCGTCACGTACGACAGTCACTTCGTCACCGGCAGCCGGAACACCGGACAGCCCCAGGATTTCCACCGGAATGGACGGACCCGCTTCCAGCACTTCCTGACCCAGTTCGTTACGCATCGCGCGAACGCGACCGTATTCGAAGCCACACAGTACGATGTCGCCTTTATGCAGCGTACCTTCACGCACCAGTACAGTAGCAACCGGACCACGACCTTTATCCAGGAAGGATTCAATGACCGCACCGCTTGCCATCCCTTTACGTACTGCTTTCAGTTCCAGAACTTCGGCCTGCAGCAGGATTGCATCCAGCAGCTCGTCGATACCGGTACCTGCTTTTGCAGACACGTGCACAAACTGGCTCTCACCGCCCCACTCTTCCGGCAGGATGCCGTACTGGGACAGTTCGTTTTTAACGCGATCCGGATCGGCTTCCGGCTTATCGATTTTGTTCACTGCAACCACAACCGGCACACCCGCCGCTTTCGCGTGCTGGATAGCTTCGATGGTCTGCGGCATCACGCCATCGTCAGCGGCCACAACCAGAACCACGATATCCGTTGCCTGCGCACCACGTGCACGCATGGAGGTAAACGCGGCGTGACCCGGGGTATCCAGGAAGGTGATCATACCGTTGTCGGTTTCAACGTGGTAAGCACCGATGTGCTGAGTAATGCCGCCCGCTTCGCCAGAGGCCACTTTCGTTGAACGAATGTAGTCCAGCAGAGAGGTTTTACCGTGGTCAACGTGACCCATGATAGTCACAACCGGCGCACGCGGTTCAGCCGCAGCACCTGTGTCACGGTCGCTCATTACCGCTTCTTCCAGCTCGTTCTCACGACGCAGGATGACTTTGTGGCCCATCTCTTCGGCAACCAGCTGTGCGGTTTCCTGGTCGATCACCTGGTTGATGGTCGCCATTGCGCCCAGCTTCATCATCGCTTTGATGACCTGAGAGCCTTTAACTGCCATCTTGTTCGCCAGATCGCCAACGGTGATGGTTTCGCCAATCACAACGTCACGGTTAACCGCCTGCGCTGGCTTCTGGAAGCCCTGCTGCAGTGCGGAACCTTTACGCTGTTTGCCGCCTTTACCACCGCGAACCGCGGCACGCGCTTCTTCACGGTCAGCTTTAGATTCAGCGTGTTTGTTGCCTTTCTTCGCCGGACGCGCTGCTTTCGTGCTGCGACCACGGCCACGACCGCCTTCTACTTCACGATCGTTTTCGTCTTCGGCCTGGCGAGCGTGCTGAGAAGTGGTGACATGATAATCGCTCTTATCTTCTTCCACTTTTTCCTGCTCGGCCCATACGCCCGCGTTCTCTTCCGCCATACGGCGAGCTTCTTCCGCAACGCGGCGCGCTTCTTCTTCAAGCTTGCGACGTGCTTCTTCTTCCGCTTTACGCTTCAGCTCTGCAGCTTCATTCTCACGGCGGGCTTTCTCGGCCTGGGCGGTTTTGGTCATATCGTCAGTCTGTTGATTGCTCACTTTGTCTTTTTCCGCAGCTTCACGTTTCGCTTTATCAGCGGCGTCACGCTTAGCTTGTTCTGCGGCCTCACGGTCAGCTTTTTGTTGCGCCTCGCGTTTGGCCATTTCTTCTGCCTCACGACGGGCTTGCTCTTCCGCTTCACGCTGCGCTTGCTCTTCCGCAGCAAGGCGTTCGGCCTCTTGCGGATCACGTTTCACAAAGGTGCGCTTCTTGCGGACTTCGATTTGTACCGATTTGCTTTTTCCACCGGTACCAGGAATATTCAGGGTGCTACGCGTTTTACGCTGCAGCGTAAGCTTATCCGGGCCAGAACCATTTTCACGGTTCAGGTGCGCCAGTAAAGTCTGTTTTTCTTGTGCGGACACAGAGTCATCAGCAGACTTCGGGATACCGGCATCAGCAAATTGCTGTACCAGGCGATCCACGGAGGTCTGTATCTCTACGGCCAGCGCTTTTACGGTTACATCTGTCATGCTGTTCCTTCCTGCTACAGTTTATTACGCTTCGTCGCCGAACCAGCAAATATTACGGGCAGCCATAATCAGCTCACCGGCTTTTTCGTCGGTCAACCCTTCGATATCAGCCAGATCATCAATGCCCTGTTCGGCGAGATCTTCCAGCGTACAAACACCACGGGCAGCCAGTTTGAAGGCCATATCGCGATCTAATCCTTCCAGATTCAGCAGATCGTCAGCCGGCTTGTTATCACCGAGACTTTCTTCCTGGGCCAGTGCCAGAGTGGTCAGTGCGTTTTTAGCACGCTCGCGCAGTGCTTCAACGGTCGGCTCATCAAGGCCGTCAATTTCCAGCAGTTCTTTCATTGGCACGTAGGCCAATTCTTCCAGAGTTGCGAACCCTTCTTCAACCAGAACTGTGGCGAACTCTTCATCAATATCGAGATATTTGGTGAAGGTATCGATCGCGGCATGTGCTTCAGCCTGATGTTTAGCCTGGAGGTCATCAACGGTCATCACGTTGAGTTCCCAGCCGCTTAATTGCGAAGCCAGGCGGACGTTCTGACCATTACGTCCAATTGCTTGCGCCAGGTTACCGGCTTCAACGGCGATATCCATGGTGTGTTTATCTTCATCCACCACGATAGACGCAACGTCAGCAGGCGCCATAGCGTTAATGACGAACTGCGCCGGGTTATCATCCCACAGGACGATATCGATGCGCTCACCGCCCAGTTCGGTCGAGACCGCCTGAACGCGCGCGCCGCGCATACCGACACACGCACCGACCGGGTCGATTCGCTTGTCGTTGGTTTTCACTGCGATTTTCGCGCGAGAACCAGGATCACGAGCAGCAGCTTTAATTTCGATCACTTCTTCGCCAATTTCCGGCACTTCAATGCGGAACAGTTCGATCAGCATTTCCGGCTTGGAGCGGGTGACGAACAGTTGTGCACCGCGTGCTTCCGGGCGAACAGAGTAGAGAACACCACGAATACGGTCGCCTGGGCGGAAGTTTTCACGCGGCAGCATATCTTCACGCAGGATCACGGCTTCAGCATTGCTGCCCAGATCCAAAGAGATGTTGTCGCGGTTCACTTTCTTCACCACGCCGGTGATGATTTCACCTTCGTGTTCACGGAACTGATCGACAACCATCGCGCGTTCAGCTTCACGAACCTTCTGCACGATAACCTGTTTTGCCGTCTGGGTCGTGATACGGTCAAAAGTCACAGATTCAATCTGATCTTCAACGTAATCGCCCAGGTTCAGGCTTTCGTCTTCATAACGCGCGGCTTCCAGCGTGATTTCTTTCGTCGGCTGGGTCACTTCTTCCACGATCACCCAGCGACGGAAAGTGTCAAAATCACCGCTTTTACGATCGATTTCTACGCGAACGTCAATCTCTTGTTCATATTTTTTCTTTGTCGCTGTAGCCAGCGCACTTTCCAACGCTTCAAAAATTTTCTCGCGTGGCAGCGCCTTTTCATTGGATACGGCTTCAACAACAGCCAAAATTTCTTTGTTCATCGCGGGCTTTTCACCTCATCCAGACTGTTAAAAGTGGGGAACCAGGTTCGCCTTCTGGATATTACTCAGCGCGAACACTTCATCTTTTCCTTCGACTGTGACAGTGATCATTTCACCATCTACCGCTTTGATAACGCCCTGCCATTTACGGCGGTTCTGTACCGCCATGCGGAGTACCAGCGAAACTTCTTCACCCAGGAAACGCACATAGTGTTCAGCAGTGAACATTGGGCGGTCGAGACCCGGTGAGGAGACTTCCAGGTTGTAAGCCACAGTAATAGGATCTTCGACGTCCAGTACTGCGCTCACCTGATGGCTCACATCAGCACAATCATCAACATTGATGCCATCTTCACTATCAATATAGATGCGCAGTGTGGATGTGCGACCGCGAATAAATTCGATGCCGACCAGCTCATAACCTAAGGCTTCAACTGGTGCTGTAATCATCTCTGTTAATTTTTGCTCTAATGTGGACAAGCCCACCCCCAAGACATAAAAAAAGGGCCTAAAGCCCAGTTATTCTGTAGTCAGATAACAAAAAACCCCGATAAATCGGGGCTTTAGATAACTGAACCCTATAACCGCAACTGCGGTCTGGAGAACCTTCCGAAAGAATTTTTTTCAAATCCAGCTACGAAGGCCATAGTCTTCACAGTATATTTGAAAAAGAACTCTTAGGGAAAGTGGTTGCGGGGGCCGGATTTGAACCGACGACCTTCGGGTTATGAGCCCGACGAGCTACCAGGCTGCTCCACCCCGCGCCTGAAACGTGGCAAATTTTACTCGTTTTGGGTAAAAGATGCAAATACTGTTGGGATTTGGTACCGAGGACGGGACGTAAAATCTGCGCGTATTATATTGATTAACTCCCCATTGTGTCAACCTTGTTAACGACATAACCTGAGACGTCGTCGTCAGCGTTATTTGTGGAAAAAAGCACGAAACTCTTCCTGTCTCCGTAAAAAGATGATTAAATGAAAACTCATTTATTTTGCATAAACATGCACTGAGAGCAGAAAGCCGATCTCACCATCAGTCTATCAAGCAGGGTTTTATTTTATGACGACGATTCTCAAGCATCTCCCGGTAGGTCAACGTATTGGTATCGCTTTTTCCGGCGGCCTGGACACCAGCGCGGCACTGCTGTGGATGCGACAAAAAGGGGCTGTCCCATATGCATATACTGCGAACCTGGGTCAACCAGACGAGGAGGACTATGATGAGATCCCTCGTCGTGCAATGGAATACGGTGCAGAGAACGCTCGCCTGATCGACTGCCGTAAACAGCTGGTTGCTGAAGGTATCGCCGCGATTCAGTGTGGTGCATTCCATAACACCACCGGCGGGCTCACCTATTTCAATACTACGCCGCTGGGTCGTGCAGTCACCGGCACCATGCTGGTTGCAGCGATGAAAGAAGATGGCGTCAATATCTGGGGCGATGGCAGCACCTATAAAGGAAACGACATCGAGCGTTTCTATCGCTATGGCCTGCTGACCAACGCCGAATTGCAGATTTATAAACCATGGCTGGATACCGACTTTATCGATGAGCTGGGCGGTCGCCATGAGATGTCCGAGTTTATGATTGCCTGTGGATTCGACTACAAAATGTCCGTCGAAAAAGCCTACTCCACGGACTCCAACATGCTCGGCGCGACGCACGAAGCCAAAGACCTCGAATTCCTGAACTCCAGCGTCAAGATAGTCAACCCGATCATGGGCGTGAAGTTCTGGGATGAGAACGTGAAGATCGCGGCGGAAGAAGTCACCGTGCGTTTCGAACAGGGCCACCCGGTCGCGCTGAACGGTAAAACCTTCAGTGACGATGTAGAAATGATGCTGGAAGCGAACCGTATCGGCGGACGTCACGGTCTGGGGATGAGTGACCAGATTGAAAACCGTATAATCGAAGCCAAAAGTCGTGGTATTTACGAAGCCCCGGGAATGGCGCTGCTGCATATCGCCTACGAGCGTCTGCTGACGGGTATTCACAACGAAGATACCATCGAGCAGTATCACGCCCACGGTCGTCAACTGGGCCGCCTGCTGTATCAGGGCCGTTGGTTCGACTCTCAGGCACTGATGCTGCGTGATGGTCTGCAGCGTTGGGTCGCCAGCCAGATTACCGGTGAAGTGACTCTGGAACTGCGTCGCGGCAACGACTACTCGATCCTGAATACCGTGTCCGACAACCTGACCTACAAGCCAGAACGTCTGACCATGGAAAAAGGTGACTCCGTGTTCTCACCAGACGATCGTATTGGGCAACTGACCATGCGTAACCTGGACATCACCGATACCCGCGAGAAGCTGTTTGGCTATGCACAGTCCGGCCTGCTTTCAGCCTCTTCAGCAACAGGTTTGCCCCAGGTCGAAAACCTGGAAAACAAAGCGAAGTAACGGGTTTAAAATCTGAAAAAGGCCGCGAAAGCGGCCTTTTTTTGGGTCGTGTCACCTACATCAGAATGTATATTGCAGCCCTAAACGATATCGACTTTCGCGATCGTCTCGTATCGGGGATACCGCAACATTTCCCACCTCGACATAGGGCGTCCATTGCGCAGAGGCTTTCCATGCAATTCGGCCATTATATTCATAATCCTCTTTCTTATTATCATACTTGATTGCGTCGCTGTGCTTATAGACGTAATTGGTTTCAAAGGTGAGCGTGTTCCACCGATATCCCAGCCAGATATCGCCTCGGTTAATATGTTCGTCATCTTTGCCCGCGCTGGTATCCCGCGCATACTCATAACGATACCGTGCGGAAAGATAGAACCCCGAATCAAAGTTATACCAACCGCGTAAGTACGGTTTATAGATTGTTTTAGACGACGTGGTTTCGAACTCTACTCCGGGTTGTAAATCGATTACCGGAGTCAGTTTGTACGTGTAATTAAGCGAGTATTCGCTACCGTTGTCGACAATATCTGAAAACGGTTTATCCGTTGAATCTCCACCCGATTTAAATTTCCCTTCAACAAAGAATCCCACACCATTCGCAAACCGATGCGAAACCTGAATCCTGTCACGGTGAACTTTATTATCGTCGAGATACTCATGCCTGAAATCAAGCATGACCGCAGTCGAAGAAAATGCTGTCGTGAATAAAAAGAGGCTTAATACAATATTCCTTTTCATAATATTACCCTGTGATATTTATTTTTAAAAATACCAATTTCAGAATTGGTTGCAGGGGAAATACGCAGCCGTAATTAAACCGTTGCCAGATAACGTCAATAATTCTATTGACTCACGTTCTTAAACGACCAGACGTATTTATTCTTATCGTCACTCAATAAGGAGACGTTTCCTTTACAGCAACAACCGTTAACGCCAGATATCTTCAATAATTTCACATTGCTTACTGGCGAGCTCCCTGTCCACCCAACTGCGGTCAGCGTTACCCGCCCGGGTTGCCAGCAATTTTTTACTGTCAAAAAGCTGATATTTTTCAGCTTCTGCCAGAAGTGCTCGCGCATCTTGTCGGGCAATAACAATTACGCCATCACCATCGCCGACAATGATATCCCCCGGCATTACCGACATACCGCCGCAGGATATCGGCACATTAATCTCCCCCGGTCCGTCCTTAAAAGGACCCGCAGGCGTACTTCCCGTCGCGTAAACCGGAAATTCCATCGCCTGAATACTGTATAAATCACGCACAGGACCATCCAGAACGATCCCGCAGGCCTTACGCGTTTGGGCATACGTAATCATGATTTCACCCATCAGCGCCTGGCTATTACCGCCATCATTGGAGACCACCAGCACATCACCCGGTGTCAGGATATTTAATGCCTTATGGACCATTAAGTTATCACCGGCACGGGCTTTCACTGTCAGTGCCACCCCAACCATGTTGTCTTTACATGGCAAAGACAGTCGACGGATAGTGCTGTTCATCGCACTGAGTCTTCCCATGCAGTCGGCAATATTCGCGGCCGGGATAGCTTTAAATGCAGCAATCAGCTCCGGGTCCGGAAGATGACGCTGAGTAAATACTCTGAATCCATTGCTCATACTCTTTCCTCCTTTTATTTGAGTGTCTCAGAGCGATATTCCACCGCTGAGTTTTTTGACTGCGTGTTAAGCGTCTGGCGCATTTGTTCTTTATCAAGAACACCGTCCCATGCAGACACCGCAATGGCTGCAATACCGTTACCGATCAGGTTGACAATCGCCAGTCCGGTTCCGACAAAACGGTGGATACCCAGAATAAGAACCATCCCGGCGACAGGCACGACGGGCAGAACAATCAGGGTACTGGTTAACATGACAAATGCCGCACCCGTCACGCCTGCCGCGCCTTTAGAGGTCAACATCGCAACAAGGATCAAGATCATCTGGCTGGAGAAGGAAAGTTCCGTATTCGTCGCCTGGGCGATAAACAGGATGGCCATCGTCATATACAGGTTGGTGCCATTAAGATTGAACGAATACCCTGACGGTATGACAAGCGCCACTACCGGTTTTGGGCACCCCATCCGTTCCACTTTTTCCATCAGGTGAGGTAAGACGACCGATGAAGAACCCGTCCCCAGAATGATCAACAGTTCTTCTTTGATAAACCGGAGATAAGCGAACAGGCTGAAACGGCAGACGCTGGCGACAGCACCATAAACAACGACCACAAAAACAATCAGCAGCAGATAGAAGCCGAAGACCATTTTGACCAGCGGGATCAACGACGCAAGCCCATAGGCGCCGATGGTATACGCAATGGCGCCAAATGCCCCAATTGACGACAGTTTGGAGATCAGATGCACATTATGGAAAAAGACGCGGGACGCACTTTCAACAAACTGAAATACCGGACGCCCTTTCTCACCGATGGCTGACAAAGAATAACCAAACAGAATAGACACCATCAGAATGGCCAGCACATTCCCCGAAGAGAAGGCGCTTACAAAGGTTGATGGGATAATACCCATCACGAAAGTCACCACGTTCACTTCTTTGGCGCTCTCGGTATATTTGCTTATCGCTGAGGTATCCAGAGTGGAAAGCTCAACATTAAATCCGGCGCCAGGCTGGATAACATGGCCGCCAATCAGACCGATAATTAAGGCGACAATCGACATGACCGCAAAATAGATCAATGCCTTGCCGCCCACCCGGCCCAGTTCTTTCATATCGCGCATCCCGGCAATACCGGTGACGACGGTACAAAAAATGATCGGGCCAATGATCATGGCGATCAACTTAATGAAGCCATCGCCTAATGGCTTCATTTTTACTGCCAGATCCGGAAAGAAATAGCCAAGAGAAACACCAATCACAATCCCAACTATTACCTGAAAATAAAGTTCTTTATAAAATGGTTTGCTGGTCATCTTATTCACCTCCACATTTCAATGTGGCTTCAGTAACCTCTGAACACTCAAATCCGTATAAAAAGTCACACGCCTCTGGTCGAGCTTATGCCTCAACAGGCGTAAAACCATAGATACGGACGGGGTTTTCGACGAGCAGTTTGCGGCGCATGTGCTCATCCTCACAGAAATCCAGCATCAGATTGACCAGTTCACCGTCGTTAGGCATGTCGTTACTGATATTGGGATGTGGCCAGTCGGTTCCCCACAACACCCGATCCGGGGCGGTTTCAATCAATGCGCGGGCAAAAGGAATGGCATCATTGAACGGTCGAATACCAGCAGAAATACGCTCCGAGCCGCTGACTTTAACCCATGCAAACGGATTGTCTCGCATGAGGTGCAGTAACTGCTGGAAGGGTTTTTGCTCAAGACCTGACGCGGTTTTCGCGCGGCCCATGTGATCGATAATGAACGGAATATCAATTTTGCTAATCACGTCGGAATAGGTAACGATATCCTGCGCGTCCAGATGCAGCACGACATGCCAGCCCAGGTCTTTAACACGGTGCAGAACCGAGAAAAAACGAGGGAGATCGGGTGCGCCGCCAAGGTGTTGAACGAAGTTAAAACGAACCCCTCGCACCCCACCAGTATGGAGCCGCTCCAGTTCGGCATCGCTTTCATCGCCATTGACCATGGCAACGCCGAGATAACGTCCTTTGCTTCGGGCGATAGCATCCAACATCGCGCGGTTATCAGTACCATGGCAGCTGGCCTGGACAATCACGGCCCGGCTGATACCCAGCCAGTCATGCAGCGCCATCAGCTTTTCAAACGGCGCATCTTCCGGGGTGTATTTCCGGTTTGGCCCGTAGGGGAAGATGCTACCAGGACCAAAAACATGGCAATGCGCGTCACACGCACCGGGCGGTAATATCGCCCTCGGTTTAATCGGGTTGGGATCGGGTGATTTGCAGCTTTTCATGGGGCCTCCTTGGGCATTATTTTTCATCAAGAAAACTGGGCGGTAACCTGCGGGAAAATGCGCTGATAACCTTCGGCGTATTTGATTTTCAAATCTGAATTTCTCGACGCCTGCACGCCGCGCTGCAACGCGACTCGGGTGTAGTACTCCCAGAGATGTTCCTGCGCCGCCATGGACTCCATCGCTTCACGCTTGGTTTGCCAGACGTCGCTGATATCCAACAGCACTTCTGGCTTCCATTCACATTGCTCGGGTTGATGAGGTTCAAACAGAAAGACGGGCGGTGCGCCAATCACGGGCTTTTCAGGATGGTGGCCGTGCGCCTGGGCGACGATACGCGCTTCCTGAGCGATATGCGTCGCCATTGGGTGGTCGAAGTTGTAGGGATCTTTCAACGAATGCGTCAGCACAAACTCAGGTTTGAGTTCACGATACAAATCAGCGAGGGCAAACAGAACGTCATCATTGACTCGCATGGGATAGTCACCGACATCCATAAAATGGATCGTTCTGGCCCCCAGGATCCCAGCAGCCTTCCGCGCTTCCTTCTCCCTTTCCTGTTTTACGGTGGTCATCTCCATGCCTGGCTGACGCCAGAGTTTGGCGGATTCACCACGTTCACCAAACGACAGGCAAACAATATGCATGTCCCAGCCACGAGCGGCATATAGCGCAATGGCACCACCCGCACGCCAGACAAAATCAGCGGAGTGAGCGCTGACGACCAACGCGGTTTTAGGTTGCGTATTCATATTTCTTCCTTCTGTGAGAGCTAACAAATCAAGGAACGAGCACGTCGCCACGCATGATCAACCGTGCCGTTCGCATCAATGCGGCCTGCGCCACAGAGCCATCCTCATTCAGGTGCAGATACACCGTTAATTCGCCGGAAGGATGCTCAATGGACAGGCGTTGTTCAGTGCCACCGGAAAGTTGTGATACGGCGTGAGCGACGGAACCCGGCATAACGGCAGCGGTAGCAACGGTGACGGCACCGAGGACGCCAATGGCGGCATGGCAGGTATGAGGGATGAAGGTTCTGGTGCAGAGCGCGCCGCCAGATTGCGCTCTGGCAACCATGCTGATTTTCGGCACCGACTTATTGGCTAAATCAGTGATTCCCATCAGCTTGCCGGCTTTCAAACGCAGGTTTTCAATACGCGCCGCCAGCGCGCTATCCGCATTAAGCCGATCTTTCGTTTCATAACCGGTTATCCCCATATCGCTGGCAGCAACAATAATGACCGGCATGCCGTTATCGATGCAGGTCACCCGGATGCCATCAATGACATCGCACAGTTGACCCGTGGGGAGTAAGGCGCCGCAGACCGAACCTTCCGTATCAAGAAAATTCTGCAACACCGGGGCGGAGGTTCCGGGAACACCGTCAATACTGACGTCCCCTTCGTAACAAGGATGTCCACCGGGCGTTTGTAGGGTCACTTCAGCGATCATGTTGGTATTGAGTGTACGGATACGCAGCACCGTTTGATCGCCCTGCGCGGCAATCAGCCCCGCCTCCAGCGCCGCCGGCCCTGCCGCGGCCAACATGTTTCCGCAATTGGGCGTGGTATCCACACGCCGTTCGTTGATGGCGACCTGGGCAAACAAAAAGTTGATATCAGCCTCTGCATCGGGGGCCAGCGAGATAATGCCGACTTTACTCGTCAGCGTCGTGGCACCGCCAAGACCATCAATTTGTCTTTCATCAGGAGAGCCCATCACTGACAGAATTAAACGATCGCGTTCGGCAATCTCCTCCGGCAGATCTTTCGCCAGGAAAAACGGTCCTCTTGATGTGCCACCGCGCATAAACCAGCAGGGTAATGTCTTCATGATCTTCTCGCTTCGTCATAACCATCAGGTCTGTGAGGACTAAGCTAACAACGAAGATGACTATGAAAAAGATGCAAACGGTTATAGCTGAATTGCATTTTTTGCATAGAAGTCGGGAAGCATGACCTCGTGATGACCACCAATGTCGGCAAGAAAAGATTCAGGATAATCGCTGACTGATAATCCGTTGCTGGAGAAGCAGTTCCATCGTCCGCTGGGCGAGAGAAGAGAAATGATGCTGGTTCGATGTGGCCAGGATGACCCGGTTCAGGATAGGGGGCGTAATGGGAACAGCTGTTAATCCTTCAGGGCGGTAATCAACTTCCAGTGAATTCGCGGGTAATACCGCGTACCCAAATCCTCTGGACACCAGTCCCAGCATTGAGGGAACCGTGTCAATCTCCAGGACAACGTTCAGACTGACATCATGACGGGCGCATTCTATTTCGACCAGATTGCGCAGCATTTGCTGTCGGTTAGGGATAATAAGGGGATAGGTGCTGAGTTCATGCAGTGGAATACTCATGTTGCTGGCAACAGGCGAATGACTCGGCGCAATAAGACATAATTTTTCAGTCCAGAGATGCTGATATTTCAGGCTGCGTTCAGGAGAGGGGTTATAAAGTATTGCAATATCCAGTTCCCCCAAAATTAAACGTTTTTGCAGCCAGTACGTCAGGTTTTCGGTAATCGCCAGGGAACAGTCAGGAAATTCAGCAAGAAAATCGGTGACCAGACCCACGGTTAAGAGTTTCCCCAGTGTAGGAGGCATGCCAACCGTCACTTTGCCCTGGTATATACCATCACCGGTACTCAACGCCTGCTCGGCGATTTCAACCTGCCGTAGAATACCTTTGCCGTGCTCCAACAGTTGCCGGCCTTCGGCGGTCAGCGTCACGCCACGACCGTTACGTTTAAGCAAGGTTTTCCCCAGTTCCAGTTCTAACTGACGTACCTGTCGGCTGACCATCGACTGAGATTGATCCAGTGTCTGGGCCGCCTGGCTGAAACTGCTTTGCTCCGCTACCCGGATAAAACTGCGTAATTTCTTTAAATCCACACATCCCTCCTGCGCCGTGTCATGTCATTCTGAATAAGACAACAGCGGACTAACGTAACAAAGGTCATCCAGGCAATTGGCTAACATACCTCTGGGCGGAGGTTGCGCCGCTGAAAAAATCAGGATTCTCCGACGTACCAGGCCGTCCTCTTGCTCTCTGATGGCACCATGATCCCAAACGTGAAGCCGTCATCATGTGATCCATCACTGATACTGATGATCCTCCTTCTTTTGATAACCATTACACGATCTGCGATCAAAATCACAGACGATCCTTCATCTGCCTGTATATTTAGGTAATCGATTACCTAAAATTAAAAACAATGAAAAAGAAACTGCTAATTAAAGATGTTGCAAACATGGCGGGTGTATCAACGGCAACAATCTCCCGTTTTCTTAATGGGAAATATCAGTCTATGAGCGAAACAACCCGCCAGAAGATTGCCAGTACGATCGAAAGCATTGGTTACCAACCCAATAACATTGCCAGGTCGTTACGCCGTCAGGAAAGTAAAACTATCGCCGTTATTATGGCAGATATTTTTAACCCGTACTCTATGGATGTATTACGCGGCATTGAGGAATATTGCTCGCAGGAAGGATACAAAATATTTATTTGCGATGCGAAAAACTCAGGAGTCAGAGAACGTAACTACATTGAAGAGATGGTTAACCGGGGAGTGGATGGGTTTATCCTCAACACTACCGGCGAAAACGATCTTTTTATTAAGGGCATTTCTTTAGAACACCCTGTCGTATTAATCGGCAGAAAGATAAAAAACAGCAACATCAGCAGTGTCGCGGCAGATAACGCCCAGGGTGTTAAGCTTGCCCTTGAACATCTGCTGAATACTCATTGCAGTCGTGTCAGTTATTTAACACCAACACCAGGGAATGTCTCACCACGTATTGAAAGAGTTGACACTTTCGAACGTTTTGCCGCTTTAAGCGCTTATTCGCATATTGCCTTTGAATGCATCCAGTTCGATATAGTCGATCGCGAACACGTGACAAAAGCACTGGAAACGTTGACTCCTCGTTCCTCACCAAACCACACCATCATCACTGGGAACGGGTTGCTGTCATTGTATGTGGTGCAGGCGGCTAAAGCGCTAAGTAAGCGGATCCCGGAGGATTTCTCGCTGATCGGTTTTGACGAGACCGAATGGTCGGAGATCCTCAAAAACCCGCTGACTGTCGTGGCGCAACCAACCTATGACATTGGCTGTAGTGCAGCGAAAAAAATAATCACCACGCTCAGAAAAGAAAATGAAAGCAATGAAGAAAGGATCACTCTCTTGCCATTTTCACTGATTGTCAGAGAAACCGCCTGACGGATGAGAGGATATGATGAAAATTAGATCAATCAATACCCGGGTAATTACTGACGAGTTGCCAGAGAAATTTGGCATGTCGCAATGGTTCTGGAATAAACGAGCAATATGCATCGTTGAAATAGAAACCGATGAAGGTATCACCGGCTGGGGCGAATGCTTTGGCCCGGCACAGGCGAATGCCGCGTTGATTAACGAGCTATTCGCTCCGCTATTAAAAGGCAAAAACCCGCTACAGCGCCGGGTAATATGGGAAGAGATGTACAATCGCACGCGGGAATTTGGCAGAAAAGGCATTGCCATTACCGCATTATCAGGAATTGATATTGCACTGTGGGATATTTTTGGCAAAGCCACCGGTAAATCCATTGCTGAACTGCTGGGTGCCGATCTTGAAACACCCATTACCGCTTACGCTTCCAGCTTTTATTATTCGCCCACGGATGATTTCCGGCAAATTGCAATAGACGCCAGAAGCGGCCTGGATGAAGGCTATCAACATTTTAAAATGAAAGTCGGCGCCCTGACGCTGCCAGAAGATATTAAGCGCGTTGCACGCGTGCGCGAACTCATTGGCCCTGACGTCACGCTCGCCGTGGATGCTAACCGTGCTTATACCACTCATGAAGCGCTGAAATTCGCCCAGGCGATTGAGCAATATGACATTAGCTGGTTTGAAGAACCGATCTTGCCCGACGATACGGCGGCATATCACCAACTTAAACAACAGTTCCCGATAAAACTCGCGGCTGGGGAATCGGAATTCACCCGTTTCGGTTTCCGTCGTTTCCTTGAGGCCGATTGCGTAGATATCGCGCAACCTGACGTCGCCGCCTGCGGCGGTATCAGCGAAATCCTTAATATCGCCGCCCTTTCCACCGCCTATGGTGTTGAGTGCTATCCGCATCAGTGGGGATCAGGCATCTCGCTCGCAGCCACGCTGCACGTGATGGCGGCGCTACCCGCCGCAGTACCACGGATGGCAAAAGAGCCGGCACGGCTGGAGCTCGATCGCGCACCCAATATTTTCCGTGACAAGTTAACCGATCTGGATATTGGTCCAGTCATGACCGTGCCTAATAAACCAGGGCTGGGTATCGAGATCGATCCTGACATGCTTGACCATTACGCGCTGAAATAAAAGGTAGAGAAAATGTTTAAATCAAAATGGTTCAGAATTGGCGTCACGCTGATGGTAGGGCTATTTGTTGCCTACCTTGATCGTTCAAACCTCTCTATCGCACTGCCGGGCATGGAGAAAGAACTCGGCATTGATGGCGCAGCCACAAAGAGTCTCGCATTAACGGGGTTTCTGATTGGCTATGCGCTGGCTAACTTTTTTGGCGGCTTTCTGGCGAACCGTCTGAATCCCAAAATTACCATTGTCACCATGGTGTTCCTGTGGTCGGTAGTACAGATTATGACCGCCTGGATCAGCTCAGCAGCGCTACTGATTGCATTCCGTATTATTCTGGGCATTGCCGAAGGCATTTACTGGCCACAGCAGTTTCGCTTCGCCAGGGCCTGGTTTAATAAAGATGAAATCACGCGCGGCACAAACCTGATCCAGTTTTACGGTCAATTTCTGGCGCTGAGTCTGGGCTTTATCATTCTGACCCCGATCTTCGATCACCTCGGCTGGAAATGGGTGTTTTACATTACTGGCGGCATGGGTGTCTTTATTGTGGTGCCAATGTTCCTCGCATTCCTGAAAAACAGCCCGGACAAGGCTTCAGCTCCAGACGAACCAGCGGAAGAACCGGAACCCGCTGGGGGTAAAATAAGCTTCAGCGATCTCGGCGGTGCACCGTTCCTGCTGCTGGTGTTCAGCTATTTTGCTAATGGCATGCTGTTCTGGGGGATCACACTGTTTATTCCAATGGCAGTGTTGTCACTAGGTTTCAGCGGATTTTCACAAGGTGTAGCAAGCGCGCTACCTTATTTTCTGGCGATTCTGCTGGCGATCCCGGTGTCGTGGTACAGCGATAAAACGCAAAAACGCGGGCTTATTGCGGCCTGCGGGCTTGGCTCAGCAGGGCTGTTTTTAATCGCGCTGCCATTTATCGACAGCCCGTTCGGCAAACTGGCGCTGATCACCTTAGCCATCGCCTGGTTCACCAGTTGCTACACCACCAATATCTGGTCAATTATCACTTCCAGCGTGAAGAAATCAGCGGTGGGACCAGCGGCAGGGGTCATAAACGGTGTGGGAGCAGGTCTTGGGGGAACGACAGCCGGGTTTGTTGTACAGTATCTGCAATCCTGGAGCGGATCGTATGTGCCAGGGTTCACGGTACTTGGCGTTGTCGCAATCCTGGGCGGACTCAGCGTTTACACCTACAGCCGGATTATGGCGGCGCGTCCGGTTATAGCATAATGGTAGAAACATAAGCGGCAGTCGTGACACCACGACTGCCGCTTATTTCTTTGCAGAGAACGCCCGGATTCACGACGTTCTCTGCAAAAAACGCGGGATTATTTATCTGCAGCTACCAGCTTTCGGGCATCGTCCCGCCATTGACGTGCATTCCAGTGGCACCAGATGGCTTTACTGGATTATCACCTGTGATTTACCCGTTCTGACCTTAGCATCCGTGATGCGCCTTAGGTTTTCCTCTATCCACCGGTACAAGGTTTACCTTTGCGAAGGTGGTACCAACATTTAAACCAACAAGGATTGATTGATATCGATTGAATTAAGTTGACGTCGGGAGGGTATAAAACGGAGAGAAAACCAGTCACTACGCGGATTTTAGATACAAAAATGGACGTCCGTTGACGTCCATTTTTTGAATATTGGTACCGAGGACGGGACTTGAACCCGTAAGCCCTATTGGGCACTACCACCTCAAGGTAGCGTGTCTACCAATTCCACCACCTCGGCACTGAGATCTTACTGCGGGATATCGCTGGTCGGCTTAGCCGGAGCAGCTGGCTGAGGCTGTTCGGTCTTCGCCGGCGCACTCAGATTTTCCCACTCACTTCCTTTATTGGTTTTGTTGCTGTTGATATTGCCCAGCACCAGACTGATGATAAAGAACAACGTCGCCAGCACAGCCGTCATACGGGTCATGAAGTTACCAGAACCACTTGAACCAAACAACGTCCCGGAAGCGCCTGCTCCGAAGGAGGCTCCCATATCAGCGCCTTTACCTTGCTGCAGCATGATCAAGCCCACAAGGCCAATTGCCACAATAAGGAAAACTACCAAAAGAGCTTCGTACATAATCAACCTGTTCCTTGCGGAGTTGCCGCATACCAATGCTTCTAACCAATAAAGCGGGATTTTTACTGTTTCCCACTGAAGCGGGTGTGAATACTAACCAAAGCGAATGACCTTCGCAAGGGCAATTTTAGTGCATTGTATCAACTGCGGAAAAAAACAGCAAAAGCCGAGTTTCTCGTGAGTAAAAAGGCGGCAAATACCGCCTTTTTATGCAGTTAAGTCTCTCTCACACCGCTTTGACCGCATCCGCAATGCGATGGGCAAACTCGGTCACCTGCGCTTCGTCTTCACCTTCTACCATGACGCGAATTAACGGCTCGGTACCCGATTTGCGCAGCAGGACGCGCCCACGATTGCCCAGCGCAGATTCCACTTCCGCAGTCACCGCCTTCACCGTGTCATTTTCCAGCGGATCACCGCTGCCAGCGGTGTAACGCACGTTCACCAAAATCTGTGGGAACATTGTCATGCCGCTGCACAGATCGTGAAGACTCATGTGATTACGCACCATCGCGGCGACCACCTGCAGACCTGCAACAATGCCGTCACCGGTAGTCGTTTTATCCAGCAGAATGACGTGGCCAGAGTTTTCCGCTCCGATACGCCAGCCTTTTTCCTGCATTTTTTCCAGCACGTAGCGGTCACCCACTTTCGCGCGGGTAAACGGAATACCGAGCTGCTTCAGTGCCAGTTCCAGCCCCATATTGCTCATCAGCGTCCCGACAGCACCACCGCGCAATTGTCCCTGACGCAGCGCTTCACGAGCGATGATGTACATGATCTGATCGCCATCGACTTTATTACCTTCATGGTCAACCATGATCACACGATCACCGTCGCCATCCAGCGCGATACCCAGGTCGGCTTTTTCCGCGATCACTCGGGCCTGCAAGGCACGTACATCGGTGGCGCCGACTTCTTCGTTAATGTTCACGCCGTTTGGCTCACAGCCAATAGTAATGACCTTCGCACCCAGTTCACGCAATACGTTCGGCGCAATATGGTAGGTTGCCCCGTTGGCACAATCCACCACGATTTTTAATTCGTTCAGGCTCAGCTCGTTCGGGAATGTGCCTTTGCAAAATTCAATGTAGCGACCCGCGGCATCGACAATGCGACTGGCTTTGCCGAGCTCCGCGGAGTCCACACAGGTGATCTCTTTTTCCATCTCGGCTTCGATGGCCTCTTCGACCGCATCGGGCAGTTTGGTCCCGTCGATGGAGAAGAATTTGATACCGTTGTCATAGAACGGGTTATGCGATGCGGAGATCACAATCCCGGCCTCAGCGCGGAAAGTGCGCGTCAGATATGCGACTGCAGGGGTCGGCATCGGGCCCGTAAACGACGCGGACAACCCTGCCGCCGCCAGGCCAGCTTCAAGCGCTGACTCCAGCATGTAACCGGAAATACGGGTGTCTTTGCCGATGATGATTTTACGCGAACCGTGGCGCGCCAGGACCTTACCGGCCGCCCAACCCAGCTTCAGCACAAAATCAGGCGTAATCGGCGCATCGCCCACGCGTCCACGGATCCCATCAGTTCCAAAATATTTACGGTTACTCATAGCGTTTGTTTTCCTTTGCGGACAATGTGGCTTCCACCACACGCATCGCTTCTACGGTTTCTTTGACGTCATGGACACGAATGATCTGCGCCCCCTGCATAGCAGCAATGACCGCACAGGCAAGGCTACCGCTCAGACGCTCTGATGGCCCCACGTTGAGCAGTTGGCCCACCATCGATTTACGTGACATTCCCACCAGCAGCGGCAGGTTAAAATGGTGAAACTCAGCCAGTCGCGCCAGTAATGTATAGTTGTGGGAGAGATTTTTACCGAAACCGAATCCCGGGTCGAGCAACAATTTCTCTTTTGCGATGCCTGCCCTTTCACAACGTGCTATTTGCTCAATAAAGTAGCGATTCACATCCGCAAACACGTCCTCATATTTGGGCGCTTCCTGCATGGTCTTCGGCTGGCCTTGCATATGCATCAGGCAAACCGGTAAACCGGTTTCTGCCGCCGCCTCCAGCGCACCAGGTTCAGAGAGCGAGCGAATGTCGTTAATGATGTGAGCGCCCACTCTTGCCGATTCGCGGATCACCTCAGGTTTTGAGGTATCGACAGAAATCCAGACTTCAAAACGTTGGGCAATGGCTTCAACCACCGGGATAACACGCGTCAGTTCCTCTTCCACACTCACATCCGCCGCACCGGGGCGCGTAGACTCACCGCCGACATCGATAATGGTCGCTCCGGCATTAATCATCAGATTGGCATGTTTCACAGCTTCAATCAGCGTGTTATGCGCTCCACCATCTGAGAAGGAGTCCGGCGTGACGTTAAGGATCCCCATCACATGAGGATGACTGAGATCCAGTGAGGTGCCCTGGGCATAGAGTTTCATGGTGTTATCCCTGGTATGAATTGATAAGAAAAAACCCCGGAGCAAGCCCCAGGGTTTTCAATAAAACGCAGTCATCAACAACGGTAACTTATTTGTCGCCTAACTGCTCTGACATGGTATTACCTGGGTTCGGCGTGCGCGGTTCATCAACCGGGCGCGGCGCACGAGGTGTGCCATTATTGTCAGAATTGTTAGAGCCCGGTTCTTCCCAGCCAGCAGGCGGGCGAACATCGCGGCGAGCCATCAGGTCATCAATCTGCGGCGCATCGATGGTCTCATATTTCATGAGCGCATCTTTCATGGCATGCAGGATGTCCATGTTGTCATTCAGGAGCTGACGCGCACGATTGTAGTTACGTTCAATCAGTGCTTTCACTTCCTGGTCGATGATACGCGCGGTTTCATCGGACATATGTTTCGCTTTTGCAACGCTACGACCGAGGAAAACTTCACCCTCTTCTTCCGCGTACAGCAGCGGACCGAGTTTGTCGGAGAAGCCCCACTGAGTCACCATGTTACGCGCCAGGTTGGTTGCAACCTTAATGTCGTTCGACGCACCGGTAGAAACATGTTCAACACCGTAGATGAGCTCTTCTGCCAGGCGACCACCGTACAGCGTGGAGATCTGGCTTTCCAGTTTCTGACGGCTAGCGCTGATCGCGTCGCCTTCAGGCAGGAAGAAGGTCACACCCAGCGCACGTCCGCGCGGGATAATCGTCACTTTATGCACCGGATCGTGTTCCGGGACCAGGCGACCGATAATCGCGTGGCCTGCTTCGTGGTAAGCGGTCGATTCTTTCTGCGCTTCCGTCATCACCATGGAGCGACGTTCCGCACCCATCATGATTTTGTCTTTCGCTTTTTCGAACTCAACCATCGACACGACGCGCTTGTTGCCACGAGCAGCAAACAGCGCCGCTTCGTTCACCAGGTTCGCCAGATCTGCACCCGAGAAGCCCGGCGTACCACGGGCAATGATTGCCGCGTCGATATCCGGCGCCAGCGGTACACGGCGCATATGCACTTTCAGGATCTGTTCACGACCACGTACATCCGGTAAGCCGACCACAACCTGACGGTCGAAACGGCCTGGACGCAACAGCGCAGGGTCAAGAACGTCCGGACGGTTAGTTGCCGCGATAACGATAATACCTTCGTTACCTTCAAAACCATCCATCTCAACCAGCATCTGGTTCAGGGTCTGTTCACGTTCATCGTGACCACCACCCAGACCCGCGCCACGCTGGCGACCTACGGCATCGATTTCATCGATGAAGATAATGCACGGTGCCGCTTTCTTGGCCTGTTCGAACATGTCACGCACACGAGATGCACCGACGCCGACGAACATTTCCACGAAGTCAGAACCTGAAATCGTAAAGAATGGGACCTTCGCTTCACCTGCAATGGCTTTCGCCAGCAAGGTTTTACCGGTACCCGGAGGACCGACCATCAGGACGCCTTTCGGGATTTTACCGCCCAGTTTCTGGAAGCGGCTCGGCTCGCGCAGGTATTCAACCAGTTCCGCCACTTCTTCTTTCGCTTCGTCACAGCCTGCAACGTCGGCGAAAGTGGTTTTGATCTGATCTTCCGTCAGCATGCGCGCTTTGCTCTTACCGAACGACATGGCGCCTTTGCCACCGCCGCCCTGCATCTGACGCATAAAGAAGATCCAGACGCCGATCAACAGCAGCATCGGGAACCAGGAAATGAAGATGGAAGCCAGCAGGCTCGGTTCTTCTGGTGGTTCACCAACAACCTTGACGTTCTTAGTCAGCAGGTTATCAAGCAGCTTCGGATCGTTTACCGGAATGTAAGTCGTGTAACGGTTACTATCTTTCTTGGTAACGTTGATCTCACGTCCGTTGATACGTGCTTCACGAACCTGGTCGTTGTTGACCTCTTGCAGGAAGGTAGAGTAATCCACCTTACGGCCATTAGACTCGCTGGGCCCAAAGCTCTGGAATACTGACATCAGCACAACGGCAATGACCAGCCAGAGTATTAGGTTTTTCGCCATGTCACTCAAGGGATTAACCTCTTATTACAACTGTGTTAAAAACAGCGTCAGGATACTCTATATCCAGCGTCTTTCAAACTTTCGTCTGAAATCGACCAGTTATGGTTTACGCCCGGTCGCTACAATATACACTTCACGCGAACGTGCGCGAGAAGAGTCCGGCTTACGAACTTTCACCTTCGTAAACAGGGAGCGAATTTCCCTTAGATACTCATCGAAACCTTCGCCCTGGAACACCTTCACTACAAAACTGCCACCCGGCGCTAGTACATCACGACACATTTCTAACGCCAGTTCCACCAGATACATGGCACGGGGGATATCCACCGCCGGTGTTCCGCTCATGTTTGGTGCCATATCGGACATGACAACCTGGACTTTACTGTCACCCACGCGTTCCAGCAGCGCCTTCATGACAAGTTCATCACGAAAGTCGCCCTGAAGAAAGTCCACACCAACGATAGGATCCATAGGTAAAAGATCACAAGCGATGATACGGCCTTTGCCGCCAATCTGCGAGACCACATACTGTGACCAGCCTCCTGGCGCGGCACCGAGATCGACTACCGTCATCCCCGGCTTAAAAAGTTTGTCACTTTGCTGTATTTCATCAAGTTTAAACCAGGCACGGGAACGCAACCCCTTTTTCTGTGCCTCTTGAACATATTTATCGCTAAAGTGTTCCTGAAGCCAGCGACTCGAGCTGGCAGAACGCTTCTTACCTGTCATTTAACTTTCCCATCGGGGCAGAACATCGTTGCCATACGGCGTAAATTTCCACGCACTATTTGGCGATATATGGGAGATGGCGGTAGAATGACCCGTTTTCAATCCCAACGTAAGCAAAAATATACGATGAATCTGAGTACTAAACAAAAACAGCACCTGAAAGGTCTGGCACATCCGCTCAAGCCGGTCGTTATGCTTGGCAATAATGGTTTGACCGAAGGGGTACTGGCCGAGATTGAACAAGCGTTAGAGCACCATGAACTTATCAAGGTGAAAGTCGCGTCTGAAGATCGCGAAACAAAAACCTTGATCGTGGACGCTATCGTGCGCGAAACCGGCGCCTGTAATGTACAGGTCATCGGTAAAATGCTGGTGCTTTATCGCCCGAGTAAAGAACGCAAAATCTCGCTGCCACGCTAAGAATATCCTAAAGTCGAACACAAAACCTGTGTAAAACGAGGGATTTCCCGCAAGCAGGAGAGCAAAATGCCACGCTCTCTTCGTTGATAAAAGGCCGCTATGCGGCCTTTTTCCTTTCTTTACAATACATCAACATCTTGAGCACTTACAGGTATTCTACCTTAGTGACCTCATATTCCACTTCGCCGCCCGGGGTTTTGATCACCACGACGTCATCCTGTTCTTTGCCAATCAGGCCACGCGCAATCGGCGAGTTGACGGAAATCAGGTTCTGTTTGAAGTCCGCTTCATCATCACCCACGATGCGCCAGGTCTGCTCTTCGTCGTTATCGAGATTCAAAACGGTGACTGTGGCACCAAAGACAACGCGACCGTTATTCGGCATTTTAGTGACATCGATGACCTGTGCATTCGACAGCTTCGCTTCGATGTCTTTGATTCGACCTTCGCAGAAACCCTGCTGTTCACGCGCCGCGTGATATTCCGCATTCTCTTTCAGATCGCCGTGCTCGCGCGCTTCGGCAATAGAGGCAATAATTTCAGGACGGCGCACAGATTTCAGAAAATCCAGCTCTTCGCGTAATTTTTCTGCACCACGTAAGGTCATCGGAATCGCTTGCATTTGTTATACCTCTTGAACATTCCTGTAGGGGGCGATCGCTCCGCCCCGGCTGTTAAGCCTGCCCCGGTATGGCGTCATACCCGGGCCAGAAGCAAAAAAATACCGACCCGGAAGCAAGGTCCAGGTCAGCTACAATTCTTAATTTGATGTTCATTTTACCCTGGAGTTCCCTATGGGTCATCGTTTACTTTGCAGGGCATTGCGCCGTAGTATGACGGCTTGTTTCCAGGTTGTTAGCGCGAGATTATGCGATTTCCCAGATTTATCATCGGATTGACTACCAGCGTAGCGTTCAGCGTCCAGGCCGCGAACGTTGACGAGTACATCAACCAGCTCCCTGCCGGAGCCAACCTTGCACTCATGGTCCAGAAGGTCGGCGCCCCGACCCCCGCGATTGATTATCATAGTCAGCAAATGGCGCTTCCTGCCAGTACGCAGAAAGTGATCACCGCGCTGGCGGCCTTAATTCAGCTCGGCCCTGACTTCCGCTTTACTACCACGCTGGAGACCAAAGGCAGCGTCGATGAGGGCGTGCTGAAAGGCGACTTAGTTGCGCGATTTGGTGCCGATCCGACGCTAAAACGCCAGGATATTCGGAATATGGTGGCGAACCTGAAAAAATCAGGCGTCACGGAAATTACCGGAAACGTCCTTATTGATACCTCTGTTTTTGCCAGCCACGATAAAGCGCCAGGGTGGCCCTGGAACGACATGACCCAGTGTTTCAGCGCGCCGCCAGCGGCCGCGATTGTCGACAGGAACTGCTTCTCAATTTCGCTCTACAGCGCGCAAAAAGCGAACGATTTGGCCTATATTCGCGTGGCGTCTTACTACCCTGTCACCATGTTCAGCCAGGTTCGCACCCTCGCGCGCGGCTCGGCAGAGGCGCAATATTGTGAGCTGGACGTGGTTCCGGGCGATTTAAACCGCTTCACGCTGACCGGTTGTCTGCCGCAGCGTGCTGACCCTCTCCCACTGGCATTTGCCATTCAGGACGGTGCAAGTTATGCCGGGGCGATCCTGAAAGATGAGTTAAAACAAGCCGGTATCAGCTATGGCGGGACATTATTGCGCCAGACGCAGGTCAACGAACCGGGTACCGTTGTGGCAAGCAAGCAGTCTGCGCCACTGCACGATCTGCTTAAGATTATGCTGAAAAAGTCGGACAATATGATTGCCGATACCGTCTTCAGGATGATTGGTCACGCGCGATTTAACGTGCCGGGAACGTGGCGTGCAGGCTCCGATGCCGTGCGGCAGATCCTGCGCCAGCAAGCGGGAGTGGATATTGGCAACACAATTATCGCCGACGGCTCCGGTCTGTCGCGCCATAACCTGATTGCCCCTGCCACCATGATGCAGGTGCTGCAATACATCGCACAGCACGACAACGAACTGAACTTCATCTCAATGCTACCGCTGGCGGGCTATGATGGCTCTCTGCAGTACCGTGCGGGTCTGCATCAGGCGGGCGTCGACGGTAAGGTCTCGGCGAAGACGGGGTCGTTGCAGGGTGTGTACAACCTGGCGGGCTTTATTACCACCGCAAGCGGGCAGCGGATGGCGTTTGTGCAGTATCTGTCGGGTTATGCAGTAGAACCTGCCGATCAACGTAACCGTCGCATTCCGCTGGTTCGCTTTGAAAGCCGGTTGTACAAAGATATTTATCAGAATAACTAGGTGGGTATTTTGCCGGATGGCGCTAGCGCTTATCCGGCCTACAGATGATGTATGCCCGGTAAGCGCTAGCGCCACCGGGCATTGAAACGGGGATTAACGCTTATAGATGAACTCGACGCCTTCTTCGTCGTCTTCGTCCCAGTCGTCATCCCAGTCGTCTTCTGCTTCTTCTTCCACTTCCGCGATTTGCTGGCGATGATAATCATCCCACATGAACTCGACTTTCTCTGGCTGCTTCGCTTCTTCCGCCTGAGTAATCGGGTTCTCGATGATAAAGGTCATCACATCCCAGCAGAGATCCTTCACGCCCAACTGGCTGGCGGCAGAGATCAGATAATATTTATCTTCCCAGCCCAGCGCCTGCGCGATGGCTTTGGCTTTCTCTTCCGCTTCGGCTTTATCCAGCAAATCGATCTTGTTGAACACTAACCAGCGCGGTTTGGCAGCCAGATCCTGACTGTATTTTTCCAGTTCACCAATGATGATCCGCGCATTCTCAACCGGATCGGAACCGTCGATCGGATCGATATCAATGAGGTGCAGCAGTACGCGGCAACGTTCAAGGTGTTTCAGGAAGCGAATCCCCAGACCGGCACCTTCCGCAGCACCTTCAATCAGCCCCGGGATGTCCGCGACCACGAAGCTCTTTTCGTTATCCATACGGACAACGCCAAGACTTGGCACCAACGTAGTAAACGGATAATCCGCTACTTTAGGTTTCGCCGCAGAGACCGCGCGGATAAAGGTTGATTTACCGGCATTTGGCATCCCCAGCATGCCCACATCCGCCAGCAGCATCAACTCCAGCAACAGGTCACGCTTGTCACCCGGCGTCCCCATCGTTTTCTGACGCGGTGTGCGGTTGACTGAAGATTTAAAACGGGTGTTACCCAGACCGTGCCAGCCGCCTTTTGCGACCATCAGACGCTGACCGTGTTTGGTCATGTCCCCCATGGTTTCGCCCGTGCCCTGGTCTATCACACGCGTACCTACCGGTACTTTAATGGTGACATCTTTCCCTCGTTTACCGGTACAGTCACGGCTGGCGCCATTCTGACCACGCTCTGCGCGGAAAGATTTCTCAAAACGGTAGTCGATCAGAGTGTTCAGGTTTTCGTCGGCTTCCATCCAGACGTCGCCACCATCACCACCGTCCCCGCCGTCCGGGCCGCCTTTCGGGATATATTTCTCACGGCGGAAGCTAACGCAACCATTACCGCCATCGCCTGCAACGACCAGAATCGTTGCTTCATCAACAAACTTCATTTTACTCTCCGTAAATCATTCGCCTGAGCGGGGCTGCGATACCACCGATTCATGCTTACGTAATCCGCCCCAAATACGATGACCAATGGCGGAGTACATCGCGCCCGCAACCACGACAAACGCACCGAGATAACCTAGAAGGTTTAACATCGGTCTGGCGAAGAAATCGGGCCAGGCCATAGATAAAAGATCTGAAAATAACAGCGTAAACAGCGGGGTGAGCGTGATTAATGCGCTCACCTGAGCTGCCTGCCAACGCGCCATCGCTTCCGCCAGGGCGCCATATCCTACCAGCGTATTCAGCCCACAAAAAATCAAACAGGCAAGCTGCCAGTCACTGAGCTGGGCTATTACGCCGGGCTTTGCCAGTGGCAACAGCGCTATCGTACATAAAGTGTACAGTAAAAACAGGATCTGCGGTGATGCCAGACGCCGCAATAACACCTTTTGCGCGACGCCATAACTGACCCAGACCATGGCCGCACCGACGCCAAAAATAACACCCCAGGTGTAATCGGTCAGTTTGGTAAAAATTTCTATCAGACTGGTGTTGAAGAACATCACCAGCCCGCTTAACAGCATTATCGCGCCAACAATCTGCGTACCGCGCATCTTCTCTTTAAGGATAAATACGCTCGCGACCATCATACCCACTGGCGACAGTTGACCAATCACCTGCGAAGCCGTCGGGCTTAAATACTGCAGGGAAGAGCTGAACAGGATGAAGTTCCCAAAGAGTCCAGCGGTGGCAATCGCCAACAGGATCAGCCAGCGCGACTTGCGAAAAATTCGCAGCGGCGGAAGCCTGCGCTTCGCGGTCAGAATCGCCCCGAGGCCAACGCTCGCGATTAAAAAACGGTAAAACACGATGGTAGAAGGTTCCATCACCTCCAGCACCTGCTTCATAGCAATTGGCAAAGCCCCCCAACACACTGCGGTTGTGAGCGCCAAAAGAATACCAATGCCAGCCTGCTGCTTCATGCCCGTTTTCCCTGCAAGGGCTCGTTATCCGGTACAAAGCGGTTTCACGAGCATATTTACCGGTCGTCGAATGTAAAAAGCCCCGCAACAGGGTGCGGGGCTTTTATCCGTTACCGGACCACGAAAAACTTACTCAGCAACGATGCTGATGTATTTACGGTTGTTCGGGCCTTTAACTTCAAATTTCACTTTACCGTCTGCTTTAGCAAACAGAGTGTGGTCACGACCGCAACCTACGTTGGTGCCAGCGTGGAACTTGGTGCCACGTTGACGAACGATGATGCTACCCGCCAGAACGGATTCGCCACCGAAACGCTTAACGCCCAGGCGTTTAGCTTCTGAATCGCGACCGTTACGAGTTGAGCCGCCAGCCTTTTTATGTGCCATTTAAATCTCTCCTCAGGTCTTAGGCGCTGATGCCAGTAATTTTCACATCAGTGAACCACTGACGATGGCCCTGCTGCTTACGATAGTGTTTACGACGACGAAACTTAACGATTTTAACTTTCTCGCCACGACCGTGAGCAACAACTTCAGCTTTGATTACGCCGCCATCAACGAAAGGAACGCCGATTTTGACTTCTTCACCGTTTGCGATCATCAGAACTTCAGCGAATTCGATAGATTCGCCAGTTGCGATGTCCAGCTTTTCCAGGCGAACGGTCTGACCTTCGCTTACTCGGTGTTGTTTACCACCACTTTGGAAAACCGCGTACATAAAAAACTCCGCTTCCGCGCACACCTTTCAATGATTCAGAGTGCGCTATAAATATTCACAATAGGGCGCGAATATTACGCAAAACGTGAGCCTTTGACAAGTGCTACAGTCAATACATGAAGAAAAAAAACACAACGTGTATGGTAACGTTTATCTGCGGCGTTTTTTCAGTACAATCAGCATATATTTCTAACCCTAAACCCTAAGTTACCTTGCCACATGATGAGGTAAACGGGGCGAAAAGCCCGGCTTTTGCGATGAATTTAGAAAAAATCAATGAGTTAACCGCGCAAGATATGGCGGGTGTCAATGCGACAATCCTTGAACAGCTTAATTCCGACGTCCAACTGATCAATCAGTTAGGCTATTACATTGTGAGCGGTGGCGGTAAACGTATTCGCCCAATGATTGCCGTACTCGCGGCGCGCGCCGTTGGCTATCAGGGACACGCCCATGTCACGATCGCGGCATTGATCGAATTTATCCACACCGCCACCCTGCTTCATGACGATGTGGTGGATGAATCCGATATGCGTCGGGGCAAAGCCACAGCAAACGCTGCATTTGGCAATGCTGCCAGCGTGCTGGTTGGCGATTTTATCTATACCCGAGCTTTCCAGATGATGACCAGCCTCGGCTCACTAAAGGTGCTGGAAGTGATGTCTGAAGCCGTGAACGTCATTGCTGAAGGTGAAGTCCTGCAGTTAATGAACGTTAACGACCCGGACATTACAGAAGAAAGCTATATGCGCGTGATCTACAGTAAGACAGCGCGACTGTTTGAAGCGGCGGCGCAGTGTTCCGGTCTCCTCGCAGGCTGTAGCGAAGCCGAGGAAAAAGGGTTGCAGGACTATGGTCGCTATCTGGGAACGGCTTTCCAGTTGATTGACGATCTGCTGGACTACAACGCCGATGGCGAACAACTTGGCAAAAATGTCGGTGATGACCTGAACGAAGGCAAACCTACGCTACCGCTGCTGCATGCGATGCGTAACGGCACGCCAGAGCAGGCGCAAATGATTCGCCACGCCATTGAACAAGGAAATGGCCGACACCTTCTGGAGCCGGTACTGGACGCGATGAACGCCTGTGGTTCACTGGAATGGACACGCCAGCGCGCAGAAGAAGAGGCTGACAAAGCCATCGCCGCACTGCAGGTACTTCCTGACTCCCAATGGCGCGAGGCGTTGATCGGTCTGGCGCATATTGCCGTACAGCGTGATCGCTAATGACGACGCAATCATCCCGCCACGTCGCGCGGGATGATTCACATAAGTTCCAATAAAACCCGTACAAGCTCACTTCCCCATTGCAACTCACGCAATAAATCTTAATAAATTCTGAATATTCAAACTCTTTACATGAACATATTAGAACATCAATTCTCTGAGCGTATAGTGTCTTTTGCAAATTGATTGTGCAAATCAACGATGAATGACCATGAGCGAGGGGATAAATGGAGAGCAAACTCATTGACTGGCATCCGGCAGATATCATTGCTGGATTACGTAAAAAAGGGACATCAATGGCTGCCGAATCGCGCAGGCATGGATTAAGTTCCTCCACGCTGGCAAACGCCTTAACCCGACCGTGGCCGAAAGGCGAGCTAATCATAGCGAAAGCGCTCGGAACGGAACCCTGGGTTATCTGGCCGTCACGCTACCATGATGCCAGAACACACGAATTCATCGACAGGACGCGTCTGATGCGGGCGGCGCGCCGGGAAAAGCCGGACGTAAAGTAACTCGCGAAACAGTAGCCCCGGCACAGCGCATCGGGGCTACTCAATGACACACAATTATTCGGCTTTCACGCGCTCGATGTTAGCGCCCAGCGCACGCAGTTTATCTTCGATGCGCTCATAACCGCGATCGATATGATAAATACGATCAACGACCGTCGTCCCTTCCGCAATACATCCCGCCAGCACCAGACTGGCAGAAGCACGCAGATCCGTCGCCATCACCTGCGCGCCGGAGAGCTTATCGACACCGTGACAAATCACAGTATTGCTTTCGATTTCCGCATGGGCACCCATACGGCTCAGCTCAGGCACGTGCATAAAGCGGTTTTCAAACACGGTTTCCGTGATGAAGCCAGTCCCTTCCGCCACCAGATTCAACAGCGTGAACTGGGCCTGCATGTCCGTCGGGAATGCCGGATGTGGAGCGGTGCGCACGTTGACCGCTTTCGGACGTTTGCCGTGCATGTCGAGGCTAATCCAGTCTTCACCCACTTCGATATCCGCACCGGCATCGCGCAGTTTCGCCAGAACCGCATCCAGCGTATCCGGCTGCGCGTTACGGCAGATAATTTTGCCACGGGAAATCGCCGCAGCCACCAGGAACGTCCCGGTTTCGATACGGTCTGGCAATACGCGATAAACACCGCCACCCAGGCGTTCTACGCCTTCGATGGTGATACGATCGGTCCCCTGACCGGTAATTTTCGCCCCCAGCGCAATCAGGAAGTTGGCGGTGTCGACAATTTCCGGTTCACGGGCGGCGTTTTCAATGATGGTGGTGCCTTCCGCCAGCGTCGCGGCGCACATGATTGTCACCGTTGCGCCAACGCTGACTTTATCCATGACGATATGCGCGCCCTTCAGACGACCATCAACAGAAGCTTTCACATAGCCTTCTTCCAGCGTGATCGTCGCGCCCAGTTGCTCCAGACCGGTAATATGCAGATCAACCGGACGTGCGCCAATAGTGCAACCGCCAGGCAGTGAAACCTGACCCTGACCAAAACGGGCGACCAACGGCCCCAGCGCCCAAATCGATGCGCGCATGGTTTTCACCAGATCATACGGTGCGCAGAAGACATTAACGTCGCGGGCGTCGATGTGCACGGAACCATTGCGTTCCACTTTCGCACCGAGCTGGCTCAGCAGCTTCATCGAGGTATCAACGTCCTTCAGTTTCGGGACGTTCTGGATCTCTACCGGCTCTTCCGCCAGCAACGCCGCAAAAAGGATCGGCAGAGCGGCGTTTTTCGCGCCAGAAATTGTGACTTCGCCCTGGAGCCGGGTTGGCCCCTGTACACGAAATTTATCCATGATGTTGTTCTCAGTTAAAATTCATCGTCGTTACCGGTGCTTCACCCGTAACTCAAAAACCGTTTAGTTTACGATCGCGCGCCCACTCTGCTGGGGTATACGCTTTGATCGACAGGGCATGAATGCGGTTGTCCGCAATGTATTCCATCAGCGGCGCATAAACCGACTGCTGTTTCTTCACCCGGCTCATGCCGTCAAACATCTCACCCACGGCAATAACCTGAAAGTGACTGCCATCGCCAGAGACGTGGACTTCCTGGAGGGAGAGTGCGTTCATCAGCACGCTCTGAATTTCATTATTTTCCATGGGCTCTTCATTCGTCAGATTGTGAAAACAGCCCAACATCTTAGAGCAAAGTTGCGCTGTCATAAATAAGCAAAAAGCCTCGCGGGTAAATCCAGCGAGGCTATAGATAATAACGTACTGATATCACTGACGCGGGAGCACGTCAGCAGGTAAGTTATAGAGTTCCGCCAGGGTGAAGACTTTGTCGTTCACCCCCGTCAGAGACACGTTGTTGCCCTGCTTTTTCGCCAGACTGATGAGATGGACCAGCAGCGCCAGTCCCCCCGTATCCACTCGGGAAATCTGGCTGAGATCGATGCAGGTCACGCCGGTCATCGCCTCAACGCGCGCATCCCACAAGGGATTCAGCACGTCCTGGTCCAGCTCTCCCACGAGCGCCAGCCTGTCACCGTCACGCATCCAACTGAGTGACTGAGTCATTTACTTCTTCTCTTCCAGCGTGATTTTTTGCTGCGCAATAGATTTCAACTGCGCCGTCAGTCCATCGATCCCTTTAGTACGCAGCAGATCGCTCCACTCGTTCTGTTTGGTGGTGATCATGCTGACGCCTTCAGCGATCATGTCATAGGCCTGCCAGTGACCCGTCTGGGTATTTTTACGCCACTGGAAGTCCAGACGTACCGGAGGACGACCGTTTGGATCGAGAATCGTCACGCGAATAGGAACGATGGTCGCATCACCCAACGGTTGTTCCGGGGCAATCTGATACGTCTGACCGTGATACATTGCCAGCGCCTGGCCGTAGGCCTGTTTCAGGTATTCGCGAAACGCGGCGAAATAGGCATCACGCTGAGCCGGAGTCGCCTCTTTGTAATAACGACCCAGCACCAGCGCGCCGGCGTATTTCACCTGGACATACGGCAGCAGTTCCTGGTCAACCACATCGCGCAGATAGTCCGGATTCGAACGGATTTTCGGCTGTTCGTTTTTCAGGCGGTCGAAGGTTTTCTGCGCCGCTTCATCCATCAACTTGTAAGGGTTGGTCTGATCGGCTGCAATGGCGGTGCTCAGCGGTGCAATCACCAGTAGAGCCACCATCATTAAACGTTTAATCATAATTCGATTCTCCTGAGATTAATTCGTTGTGCCCGCAGGCCCAGTGGCTTCATTATGACCTTCGGTCGGCGCCGATGCATCGCCAGAATTCTTATTGTCATCGCCTTTACTGTTGCTGTTGTAAAGGAACTGACCAATCATATCTTCCAGCACCATCGCGGATTTAGTGTCCTGGATCGTGCCGCCATCCTTGAGGATAGACGTTCCGAGCTCAGGATCTTCAAAACCAACGTTCAGCGCCAGGTACTGTTCCCCCAGCAGACCGGACGTCCGGATGCTCAGTGAACTGGTATCAGGGATGTTGTTATAGCGCTCTTCGATGTCCAGCGTCACACGGGGTAAATAGGTCTTCGGGTCTAAGGAAATATCCGCCACGCGGCCAACCACCACGCCACCGATGCGCACCGGCGAACGCACTTTCAGACCGCCGATATTATCGAATGTCGCGTAAATCGTGTAGGTCGGTTCTGTGCGCATAGAGGTCACGTTGGCCGCCTTCAGGCAGACAAACAGCGCGGCCAGCAATGCGGCTAACAAAAAGATCCCCACCCAAATTTCATTTTTTTTCGTTTGCATGAACTCAATTCCCAAACATCAATGCGGTCAGTACAAAGTCCAGACCCAGAACGGCCAGCGACGAGTGCACAACGGTGCGTGTGGTTGCCCGGCTAATGCCTGCCGAGGTCGGAATCGCATCATACCCATTGAACAATGCAATCCAGGTTACCGTAATGGCGAACACCACGCTTTTAATCAAACAGTTGACCAGATCCAGACGCCAGTCGACGGCATTCTGCATCGCAGACCAGAAGAAACCGGCGTCAATCCCCTTCCAGCTTACGCCGACCAGAGAACCGCCCCAGATCCCTACGGCCACAAACAAAATCGTCAGCAGCGGCAGCGAAATCACGCCCGCCCAGAAACGCGGGGAGATCACCCGACGCAGTGGGTCGACGGCCATCATTTCCATACTGGAAAGCTGCTCCGTGGCGCGCATCAGGCCAATTTCAGCGGTCAGAGCGGAACCCGCACGACCGGCAAACAGCAGCGCGGCGACGACCGGACCGAGTTCACGTAGCAGCGACAGCGCCACTAACATCCCCAGACTGGTTTCCGCACTATAGGTGGTGAGTACCAGATAGCCCTGCAACCCCAGCACCATGCCGATAAACACGCCAGAAACAATAATGATCAGCATCGACAAGACGCCCACATTATAAAGCTGGCGCACCAGCAGCGGCGCGTGTTTACGAAATTCCGGTTTGCCGACCAGCGCATTGAACAACATTAACCCAGCGCGCCCGAACGTTCTGAGGGTTTTAATCCCCTTATGTCCCAGCGTCGCCAGTGCATTTAACAGCATGAGTGGCTTAACTCCCTGTTCCGAGTAAATCAGAGTGATAATCGCCCGCAGGATAGCGGAACGGGACCGGCCCGTCTGCAATGCCATCCAGGAACTGACGTACGCGCGGGTCGTCATTCTCTTGCAGCGCTTGCGCGCTGCCGTGGGCCACAATCTTTTTGTCCGCCATAATATAGGCGTGATCGGCAATGCTCAGAACCTCCGGCACATCGTGAGAGACCACGACGCAGGTCACGCCCAGCGCATTGTTTAATTCTGAAATCAGTTTGACCAGCACGCCCATGGTGATCGGATCCTGACCGACAAACGGTTCATCAAACATGATGAGATCCGGTTCCAGCGCAATGGCGCGCGCTAACGCCGCCCGACGGGCCATCCCTCCGGACAGTTCTGAAGGCATCAGTTTTGCCGCACCGCGCAGACCGACGGCTTCCAGTTTCATCATCACCGTGCTTTTCAATAACGACGGGGGAAGCGTGGTATGTTCGCGTAACGGATATGCCACGTTATCAAACACGTTCATGTCAGTGAACAGCGCCCCTGACTGAAACAGCATACTCATCCGTTTGCGTACCGTGTAGAGGCGCGAGCGAGACATTTCAGGGATGTTCTCACCATCAAACAGGATCTCTCCCTTATCTGGCAGAATTTGTCCGCCGATCAGGCGCAGCAGCGTCGTTTTACCGATCCCCGATGGCCCCATGATCGCGGTGATCTTGCCACGCGGTACGGTCAGAGAGATGTTATCGAAAATGCAGCGATCGCCGCGCGTAAAGCTGACATCGCGCATGTCGACTAAATTCGCCACAGACTGACCCATTGATTCATCCTTCGTGTTGCTTGTTGATCTCAGCATGGCGTGGAATTTAGCCATGAACCCAACATATTTACAGAATATTACCCGCGCTGGTTAGCGAAAGCTGGCATTTGTTTTACTTTTTAGCTGCATAAAGTCAAAATTAAGACTTCGTAACGGTTTCCAGACAATCCCGGTGGACCGGCGAGTATACCTGAAGAAAGGACTTTAGATGCTTTTAGCCACGGCGCTGTTAATTATTGGTTTATTATTGGTCGTCTACGGCGCCGACCGCCTGGTATTTTCCGCGTCAATCCTATGCCGAACCTTCGGGATCCCGCCGCTGATCATTGGTATGACGGTAGTCAGTATAGGCACATCTCTGCCTGAAATTATTGTTTCTGTCGCCGCCTCCCTGCACGGGCAGGTAGATTTAGCCGTTGGCACCGCGCTCGGATCCAACATAACCAACATTTTGTTGATCCTCGGACTTGCCGCGCTGATCCACCCTTTTACCGTGCATTCCGATATTCTACGTCGCGAATTACCGCTAATGTTACTGGTTAGCGTCGTGGCCGGATCCGTACTGTATGACGGACAACTCAGCCGCAGCGATGGTATCTTTCTTTTACTATTAGCCGTGTTATGGCTGTTGTTCATTGTTAAAATCGCCCGTCTCGCTGAGCGTCAGGGCAATGACAGTCTCACGCGGGAGCAGGTTGCTGAATTGCCGCGCGAAGGCGGACTGCCGGTGGCGTTTTTATGGCTGGGCATTGCGCTGATTATCATGCCAATGGCCACCCGAATGGTGGTGGATAACGCCACCGTGATTGCCAATTACTTCGCGATGAGCGAACTGACGATTGGCCTGACGGTAATCGCGATCGGCACCAGCCTGCCTGAACTGGCAACCGCCATCGCGGGCGTGCGCAAAGGTGAGAACGATATCGCGGTGGGCAATATTATCGGCGCGAACATTTTTAACCTCACCATTGTCCTCGGCCTCCCCGCCCTGATTACGCCGGGTGAGGTGAACCCGTTGGCGTTCAGCCGTGACTACAGCGTGATGCTGCTGGTGAGCATCATCTTTGCATTACTTTGCTGGCGGCGTCCCCGCCAGTCCGGTCGCGGCGCGGGCGTGCTGTTGACCGGCGGTTTTATCGTATGGCTGGCGATGTTGTATTGGCTGTCGCCGCTTCTCGTTGGATAACTGGAAACAGACATATGTCGCACTTAGCGTTACAACCGGGTTTTGACTTTCAGCAAGCCGGCAAAGAGGTTCTGGCGATTGAACGTGAAGGCCTGGCGGAACTCGATCAGTACATCAACCAGGATTTCACTCTCGCCTGTGAAAAAATGTTCAATTGCACCGGCAAAGTGGTGGTGATGGGCATGGGGAAATCGGGGCATATTGGCCGCAAAATGGCCGCGACCTTTGCCAGCACCGGTACCTCTTCATTCTTCGTCCATCCGGGTGAAGCCGCCCACGGCGATCTGGGGATGGTGACCTCGCAGGATGTGGTGATTGCCATCTCCAACTCTGGAGAATCCAGCGAGATCGCGGCCCTGATTCCGGTCCTTAAGCGACTGCAGGTTCAGCTTATCTGCATCACCGGTCGACCAGAAAGCAGCATGGCACGTGCTGCGGATGTCCATCTGTGTGTTAAAGTACCGCAAGAAGCCTGCCCGCTTGGACTGGCACCAACGAGCAGCACCACCGCCACGTTAGTGATGGGCGATGCGCTGGCGGTGGCGTTATTAAAGGCGCGCGGCTTTACCGCAGAGGATTTTGCCTTGTCGCATCCGGGCGGTGCGCTGGGGCGTAAACTGCTGCTGCGCGTTAACGATATTATGCATACGGGCGATGAGATCCCGCATGTCACCAAAGATGCCAGTCTGCGCGACGCGCTGCTGGAAATCACCCGCAAGAACCTCGGGATGACCGTGATTTGCGATGATGCGATGAAGATCGACGGTATCTTCACCGACGGTGATTTACGTCGCGTCTTTGATATGGGTGTTGACGTGCGCCAACTCGGTATTGCCGACGTGATGACGCCAGGGGGCATTCGCGTGCGTCCAGGAATTCTGGCGGTCGATGCCCTGAACTTAATGCAGTCCCGCCATATCACCTCCGTGATGGTTGCCGATGGCGACCAGTTACTCGGTGTGTTACATATGCATGATCTCCTGCGTGCAGGCGTTGTGTAGAAATTCAAGGATAAAGAGAAATGAGCAAAGCAGGTGCGTCGCTTGCGACCTGTTATGGACCCGTCAGCGCGGACGTCATCGCCAAAGCAGAGAATATCCGTCTGCTGATTCTTGATGTCGATGGCGTACTGTCGGATGGCCTGATTTATATGGGCAACAACGGTGAAGAACTGAAAGCTTTCAACGTCCGTGACGGTTACGGGATTCGTTGTGCGCTGACGTCTGATATCGACGTCGCCATCATTACCGGACGAAAAGCTAAACTAGTAGAAGATCGGTGTGCCACACTGGGGATCACGCATCTGTATCAGGGGCAGTCGGACAAACTGGTCGCCTTTCACAGTCTGCTGGCAAAACTGGCGATTGCGCCGGAAAACGTGGCCTACGTCGGGGATGATCTGATCGACTGGCCAGTGATGGAAAAAATTGGCCTAAGCATTGCCGTTGCGGATGCGCATCCGTTACTGCTTCCGCGCGCGGATTACGTCACCAAAATCGCGGGCGGACGCGGCGCGGTACGCGAAGTCTGTGATTTACTATTACTGGCGCAGGGTAAGCTTGATGAGGCCAAAGGGCAATCGATATGAGTAAAGCCAGACGTTGGGTTATCATTCTACTGTCGTTGGCCGTGCTGGTGCTGATTGGTATTAACCTGGCCGATAAAGACGACACGGCTCAGGTGGTGGTGAATACGAGCGATCCGACCTACAAGAGCGAGCACACGGACACCGTTGTCTACAGTCCGGAAGGCGCACTGAGCTATCGTTTGATCGCCCAACATGTTGAATATTATTCCGATCAGGCCGTTTCGTGGTTCACGCAACCCGTGTTAACGACGTTTGATAAGGACAAGATCCCGACGTGGTCAATCAAGGCTGATAAAGCCAAACTGACCGAGGATCGAATGCTGTATCTTTATGGTCACGTTGAAGTCAACGCGCTGGTGCCTGACGCTCAACTTCGCAGAATTACCACCGATAACGCGCAGATCAATCTGGTGACGCAGGATGTTACCTCTGAAGACCTTGTCACGTTATACGGAACTACATTTAACTCCAGCGGACTGAAAATGCGCGGCAACTTACGCAGCAAGAACGCCGAGCTGATTGAAAAGGTTAGAACCTCCTATGAAATTCAAAACAAACAAACTCAGCCTTAATCTTGTGCTTGCCAGCTCACTTCTGGCCGCCAGTATTCCGGCGTTCGCCGTCACCGGTGATACCGAACAGCCGATCCACATTGAATCGGACCAGCAGTCTCTGGATATGCAGGGCAACGTCGTGACCTTCACCGGCAATGTCATTGTGACCCAGGGCACCATCAAAATTAACGCCGATAAAGTGGTCGTTACCCGTCCTGGCGGTGAAGAGGGCAAAGAGGTCATTGACGGCTTCGGCAACCCGGCCACCTTCTATCAAATGCAGGACAACGGTAAGCCGGTAAAAGGCCATGCGTCGAAAATGCATTATGAGCTGGCGAAAGATTTTGTCGTGCTCACCGGCAATGCGTACCTGGAACAGCTCGACAGCAACATCACCGGGGACAAAATTACCTATCTGGTGAAAGAGCAGAAAATGCAGGCCTTCAGTGAGAAAGGCAAGCGTGTGACCACTGTTCTGGTTCCGTCGCAGTTGCAGGACAAAAACAAAAACCAGGCCCCGGCTCAGAAGAAGAGTAACTAATTCGCTATGGCAACATTAACTGCAAAGAATCTGGCGAAGGCCTATAAAGGCCGCCGCGTCGTGGAAGATGTCAGCCTGACCGTCAACTCGGGCGAGATTGTCGGTCTGCTTGGGCCAAACGGTGCGGGTAAAACCACCACCTTTTACATGGTCGTCGGTATTGTGCCGCGCGATGCCGGTAACATCATCATTGATGATGAAGACATCAGCCTGCTGCCGCTACATGCCCGCGCACGCCGCGGGATTGGCTATCTGCCACAGGAAGCCTCGATTTTCCGTCGTCTGAGCGTGTTCGACAACCTGATGGCAGTACTGCAAATTCGTGACGATCTCTCTAGCGAACAGCGTGAAGACCGTGCGAACGAGCTGATGGAAGAGTTTCACATTGAGCATCTGCGCGACAACATGGGTCAGTCGCTCTCCGGGGGGGAACGTCGCCGTGTGGAAATCGCCCGCGCGCTGGCCGCCAATCCAAAATTTATCCTGCTGGATGAACCGTTTGCTGGTGTTGACCCCATCTCCGTTATCGATATCAAACGCATTATTGAGCATCTGCGTGACAGCGGCCTCGGCGTGTTGATTACCGACCATAACGTCCGTGAAACGCTGGCCGTGTGTGAACGGGCCTATATCGTGAGCCAGGGACACCTGATTGCGCACGGTACGCCGACAGAAATCCTGCAGGACGAACACGTTAAGCGCGTATACCTTGGGGAAGACTTCAGACTCTGATAGGGTAGAAGTTTGTGACGTCATAGCGGGAGAAGACGACTCTGAACATGAAGCAAGGTTTGCAACTCAGGCTGAGCCAACAACTGGCGATGACGCCGCAACTACAACAGGCGATTCGTCTGTTGCAGTTGTCCACGCTGGAACTGCAGCAGGAACTCCAGCAGGCGCTGGAAAGTAATCCGCTGCTGGAGCAAACCGATCTTCACGACGAAGTTGATACCCACGAAACTCAGGACAGTGAATCGCTGGATACCGCCGACGCCCTCGAACAAAAAGAGATGCCGGAAGAGTTACCGCTCGACGCCAGCTGGGATGAAATCTACACCGCCGGGACGCCATCGGGCACCAGCGGTGACTACATCGACGATGAACTGCCCGTTTACCAGGGAGAAACCACACAGACCCTGCAGGATTATCTGATGTGGCAGGTAGAACTTACCCCGTTCTCCGATACCGACCGCGCGATCGCCACCTCGATTGTTGATGCCGTTGACGACACTGGCTATCTCACCGTTTCGCTGGACGATATCCTCGAAAGCATGGGCAATGAAGAGGTGGGTCTTGACGAGGTTGAAGCCGTTCTCAAACGTATTCAGCGGTTTGATCCTGTTGGCGTGGCGGCAAAAGATCTGCGCGATTGTCTGCTGATCCAGCTCTCGCAGTTCGACAAAGCGACGCCTTTCCTTGAAGAAGCCCGGCAGATCATCAGCGATCATCTCGATCTGCTGGCGAACCACGACTTCCGCACCCTGATGCGCGTCACGCGCCTCAAAGAAGAGGTGCTCAAAGAGGCGGTCAATCTGATTCAGTCGCTCGATCCCCGCCCCGGTCAGTCGATCCAGACCGGTGAGCCAGAATACGTGATCCCGGATGTACTGGTGCGTAAGCATAACGGTCACTGGACGGTCGAGCTCAACGGCGACAGCGTTCCCCGCCTACAGATTAATCAGCACTACGCCGCAATGTGCAGCGGTGGACGCAATGACGCCGACAGCCAGTACATCCGCAGCAATTTGCAGGACGCAAAGTGGTTGATTAAGAGTCTGGAGAGCCGCAACGATACCCTGTTGCGCGTCAGTCGCTGCATCGTTGAACAGCAGCAAGCCTTCTTTGAGCAAGGCGAAGAGTTTATGAAACCGATGGTGCTGGCGGATATCGCCCAGGCCGTTGAGATGCACGAGTCGACCATTTCTCGTGTGACCACGCAGAAGTATCTGCACAGTCCACGCGGCATTTTTGAACTGAAGTATTTTTTCTCCAGCCATGTGAATACCGAGGGGGGTGGCGAAGCTTCCTCCACGGCGATCCGCGCACTGGTGAAGAAGTTGATTGCGGCGGAAAACCCCGCGAAGCCCCTGAGCGACAGCAAGCTAACATCGATATTGTCGGAACAAGGTATCATGGTGGCGCGCCGCACCGTTGCGAAGTACCGAGAGTCTTTATCCATTCCGCCGTCAAACCAGCGCAAACAACTGGTTTGACCCAACCGATAAGGAAGACACTATGCAGCTCAACATCACTGGAAACAACGTCGAGATCACAGAAGCCCTGCGTGACTTTGTGAATACCAAGTTCGCCAAACTCGAACAGTATTTCGACAGGATCAATCAGGTCTATATTGTGTTGAAAGTGGAGAAAGTCACCCACATCTCGGATGCAACACTGCATGTAAACGGTGGCGAAATTCATGCCAGCGCGGAAGGTCAGGATATGTACGCGGCCATTGATGGCCTGATTGATAAGCTGGCAAGACAGCTCACTAAACACAAAGATAAATTGAAACAACACTAATTGTCCGGGCAGTTAGCGGGTGCAGGACGGCCTGTTGTGCAGAACAACAGGCCATTTGTACAGTTAGCGCTCCGAACTTGTCCCGCCGTTGTGGGGCAGGTTCTTAGGTGAAATTATGATAAATAACGATACGTCTCTACAACTGAGCAGTGTACTTAACCAGGAATGTACGCGCAGTGCCGTTCACTGCCAGAGCAAAAAACGCGCGCTGGAAATCATCAGTGAACTGGCGGCAAAACAGCTCAGTTTACCGCCGCAGGTCGTTTTTGAAGCGATCCTGACGCGCGAAAAAATGGGCAGTACCGGCATCGGCAATGGGATCGCCATCCCGCACGGTAAGCTGGAAGAAGATACTCTGCGCGCCGTCGGCGTGTTTGTGCAACTGGAAACGCCAATCGCCTTCGACGCGATTGATAACCAACCCGTTGATCTGCTTTTTGCTCTGCTGGTGCCTGCGGATCAAACCAAAACGCATCTGCATACGTTATCACTGGTGGCTAAGCGCCTGGCGGATAAAACCATCTGCCGTCGGCTGCGCGCCGCACAAAGCGATGAAGAGTTGTATCAAATCATCACTGACACCGAAGGTGGTCAGGATGAAGCGTAACTCCCCTTTTGCCGTGGTGAGGAGAAACAGTACATGGTACTGATGATCGTCAGCGGTCGTTCAGGGTCAGGTAAATCTGTTGCCCTGCGCGCGCTGGAAGATATGGGCTTTTACTGCGTGGATAACCTCCCCGTGGTGCTGTTACCCGATCTGGCTCGTACGCTTGCCGAACGCCAGATTTCGGCAGCGGTCAGCATTGACGTACGCAATATGCCAGAGTCGCCAGAAATTTTTGAGCAGGCAATGAACAACCTGCCCGAGGCGTTCTCGCCGCAGCTGCTGTTTCTTGATGCCGATCGCAACACGTTGATTCGTCGCTATAGCGATACGCGTCGTCTGCACCCCCTCTCCAGCAAAAACCTGTCGCTGGAAAGCGCCATCGATCAGGAAAGCGACCTGCTGGAACCGCTGCGTTCTCGCGCCGACCTGATTGTCGACACCTCAGAAATGTCGGTACATGAACTGGCAGAAATGCTGCGAACTCGCCTGTTGGGTAAACGTGAGCGTGAACTGACCATGGTGTTTGAGTCCTTCGGCTTTAAGCATGGGATCCCCATCGATGCCGATTACGTCTTCGACGTACGCTTCCTGCCGAACCCGCACTGGGACCCGAAACTACGTCCGATGACCGGTCTCGACAAACCCGTTGCCGCCTTCCTCGACAGGCACACAGAAGTACACAATTTTATCTACCAGACTCGCAGCTATCTTGAGCTATGGTTACCCATGCTGGAGACCAACAACCGTAGCTATCTGACCGTTGCTATCGGTTGTACCGGCGGGAAACACCGTTCGGTGTATATTGCAGAACAGCTGGCAGACTACTTCCGCTCACGCGGTAAAAACGTACAGTCACGCCATCGTACGCTGGAAAAACGCAAAACATGACCGTGAAGCAAATTGTTGAAATTACGAATAAGCTGGGCATGCATGCCCGGCCAGCAATGAAGCTCTTTGAATTAATGCAGGGATTTGATGCGGAAGTCCTGCTACGAAATGATGAAGGCACCGAAGCGGAAGCCAACAGCGTCATCGCTTTGCTGATGCTGGACTCCGCCAAAGGCCGACAAATTGAGATCGAAGCCTCGGGTCCGCAAGAAGTCGAAGCGCTGGCCGCCGTCATCGCCCTTTTCAATTCGGGATTCGACGAAGACTAAGCTTTCACGTCCGACGGATAGCTTCACAGAAAACGCCACCCGGCGTTTTTTTATTTTTTACCCCCTTAACTGTACAATTCGTGCGCTTTTTCACTTAAGGATTATCTTAAGAAAACCTTAAGACAAGTCGTTTAGGTTTCATTTAACTTGAGTGTTCATACTGGATTATTGTCAGTAAATATTTCCAGGATATCACTCATGATTCGTTTATCAGCAGAGACTCCCCTGGGCACCGGACGACATCGTAAGTGCTATGCGCATCCGGATGATGCTCAGCGTTGTATTAAGATTGTTTACAACAGTGGCCAGGGCGGCGACAAAGAGACACAGCGCGAGCTGAAGTACTACGCGCACCTCTCTCGCTACCTGAAAGACTGGAGCGGTATCCCGCGCTATTACGGCACGGTAGAGACCGACTGCGGAACGGGTTATGTTTACGATGTGATTGCCGATTACGACGGCAAGCCGTCCATCACTCTCACCGAATTTGCCCGCCAATGTCGTTACGAAGACGACTTTGTCGTGCTACGTCAGATGCTGAAGAAGCTAAAACGCTACCTGCGTGACAACCATATCGTTACCATGACGCTGAAACCACAGAACGTTCTCTGTCACCGTATCAGCGAATCGGAAGTGGTGCCGGTGGTTTGCGATAACATTGGCGAAGGAACGTTGATCCCGCTGGCGACCTGGTCAAAATGGTTCTGCCGTCGTAAGCAGGAAAGATTGTGGCAGCGTTTTATCGCCCAACCGGTCCTGGCCGTCGCGCTGGAAAAAGAAGCCCAACCGAAAGAACGCGGCGGATTGTCGCTCTCTTCGCGCGAGGCTTAATGCAGGTGATGGCGGGTCATAAATGACTCCCCGCCCAACTGCCGCATTTGACGCAGTATCCACGCCTGACGGCTACGCACATAGCCTGAGGGCGCGGCGGCCTTAAAGCGCAGAGGATTGGGCAACACAGCAGCAAGCAGCGCCGCTTCTGACTGGGTTAATCGGCTGGCCGGTTTGCCAAAATAGCGCTGCGCCGCGGCTTCCACGCCAAATACGCCATCACCAAATTCCGCGATATTCAGGTAAACGGTGAGGATCCGTTTCTTACTCCAGACGGTCTCAACGCCGACCGTAAGCCCGGCCTCAAGTCCTTTGCGTAGCCAACTGCGCCCATCCCAGAGAAAGAGATTCTTAACGGTCTGCTGTGACAACGTCGAGGCACCGCGAATGCGGTTTTCATTACGTTCGTTATGTGACAACGCCTTCTCGATGGCGGCGACGTCAAAGCCCCAGTGGTCCGGGAAGGTCTGGTCTTCTGCGGCAATCACCGCGAGTCCCATCCACGGTGAGATCTCATCCATGCTCACCCAGTCGGAATGGGCAACATAGCCAAAATCGCCCTGTAGCCAGGCGCCTACCTGTCGCTCGACCATCACCGCCGAAAAGGGAACAGGCACCACGCTGAACAACGCAATGCCACCTCCCCAGAACACAGCAAGGACGATCGCGACACGCCACATCACCCGCCGCAGAAAGACGAAAACTCCTTTTTTCATTCCGCCAGAACCAGCACGCGTGATACCAGTTTTTCGATACCCATTGCCGCCTGAGCGATATCCTGCGCCAGCATATAGGCAGGCGTAGTGACGATTTTATTGTCTTCATCAACGACGATATCGTCGACCGGGCACGGTACATGCTCCGCCCCCATCTCTTCCAGCACTTCTGCCGTATCAATATCGGTCCCGATAGTCAAACGCAGCGGGAAGTCGAAGATTTTCGGCAGCATTGCCGGGGCGATGCACATAAAACCCAGCGGCTTACCAGACTGGTGCATCGCCAACGCGAGCCCGGCTAAATCCGGATCAACCCGGCATTCGCTGCCCTGACTGGCGAAGTTGCTCAAATTTTTAGCCGCGCCGAAACCACCGGGAACAATCAGCGCATCCAGGTCCGTCGAGACGGCCTGAGAAAGTGGACGAATATTGCCACGCGTAATACGAGCCGCTTCAATCAGCACATTGCGGGTTTCCGCCATCGGTTCGCCCGTCAGATGATTAATGACATCAACCTGCGCTTTGTCGGGCGCGAAGCAGACGGCCTGCGCACCGCTGCGGGCAATAGCCAGCAACGTCAGTACGGCTTCATGAATTTCAGCACCGTCATACACACCGCATCCACTAAGAACTACGCCAATTTTTTTCATTCAAATGTCCTTTTCACCACTTTCTGCAGCACATTAATAATTGTGATTAAAATGCTACGCTTCACACATTTAACTGATTCATGTAACAAAGCATTTAAGATTTGCTATCTTAACTGCGTGCGGCCCGAATTTAAGCGCTGCGCCTTTTAAATCACAATTATAACTTACGGCGCAGCCACGATTTCCCTGGTGTTGGCGCAGTATTCGCGCACCCCGGTCAAGCCGGGGTCATTTTTTTCCAGCGTTTGCCACCCAGGCTTTTAACACCGCAACGTCGTGTTGCCACTCCTGCTTCATCTCTTCAATCCATTCGCCCACGTTATCTTCCCATGCAGGAAGATCGGGTGACTGGATCTGCTGCCCCAGTTGTTGCAGATGACGAAGGCCAACAGAACCAGCAGCCCCTTTAATTTTGTGCCCTTCTTCAACCACACCTTTCTTATCACGCGCGGTCAGATTGGATTCCAGAACGCTTAAATAGCCTGGCATCATCTTCTCGAAGACTGCCAGCCCATCGGTAATCAGTTTCGGCCCCACCAGCTCTATGTACTGTTCCAGCATCGGAATATCTAATAGCGCTTGCGATTTACTGCTCTCTTCAGATTTCACCGTGCACTCCTCTTCGTCTTGGGTATCCCAGTACTTCTTAATCATGGCGGTTAACGCCGGTACCGATAGCGGCTTGCTCAGCACGTCATCCATACCCGCATCCAGATACTCTTTTTTATCTTTCAGGACGTTCGCCGTAAGCGCCACCAGTGGCGGCAGATCTTCACGCGTATAGCGCTGGGTTAGTTCGCGCGAAATATCGAGGCCGGTCATATCCGGCAACTGAATATCCAGCAACACCAGGTCATACTCACCCGGCGTGAACATCTCCAGCGCCGCTTTCCCGGTCATGGCGACATCCACGCTGTTGCCGAGTTTTTCCAGCACCGAGCGTGCCACAATGACGTTCAGTTCGATATCTTCCACCAGCAGGACGTTCAATGCCGGCAGCGGCAAATCATCATCCTCAAATGCATCTTCAACTTCTTCCGCCACCGCAGGCGCATTGACGGTCAAGGTAAAGATCGAGCCTTTGCCGGGCTGACTTACCACGGTGATATCCCCACCCATGTTTTTTGCCAGACGTCGCGAGACCGCCAGACCGATGCCCGTACCGGTCGCCGGTTTTCCGCCGTGGCTGTCTTTCACCTGATAATACATGGCGAAGATTTTATCCTGCTCATCCTGCGGAATGCCGATGCCGGAGTCTTCCACTTCAAAGTGCAGAATGCCGCCTGCGTCGTAACGTACGCGCACGGTCACCTGACCCTGCTGGGTAAATTTCACTGCGTTGCTGATAAGGTTCCACAGGATCTGCCGCAGACGCGTTCCGTCGGTCACGACTTTATGCGGCAGCGGCAAGGTCGGGTCGAGCACAAAACGCAATCCTTTCTGCTGCACCTGCAGGCCAGAGAGGTTCTCCAGATCGGCCAGGAAGCTGGTGAAATCCACCGGCTGGTTATCCAGTTGAACTTTGCGCCGCTCCATCTTATCCATATCAATGATATCGTTGAAGATATTCCCCAACGTCACGGCGGAGACATGGATAGTTTTCAGGTATTTTTCCTGCTCGGTCGTCAGTTCAGTATCCAGCAGAATACGGCTCAGGCCGACAATTCCGTTCAGCGGCGTACGCAGTTCGTGACTGATGGTGGAGATAAAGGTCGTTTTATCGCGACTGGCGCGTTCAAGTGCATCCTGATAGCGCTTGCGCTCGGTAATATCACGACCAAATCCCATCAGGCCATGACGTTTACCCACGCGATCGTAATAAGGTACTTTGCGGATTTCAAAACAGGCTTTGCGCCCGTCCGGATAATCGAGCCATTGCTCATAGGTCAGCGACACATTATGGCGGAAGACTTTTTCGTCGGTCTCAATGACCTTTTCGGCCGCTTCCGGCGAGTACACATCGGCAGGCTTTAAATGCACCAGCTGCTTTTCGCTTTTGCCGGTGAGCAATTCCATCGCCCGGTTACAGCCGGAAAACTCTTTATCTTCATTGCGATAAAAAACCAGATCTGGCGAGGCATCCAGAAAGGAACGTAAGAAAGAGGATTGCTGTTCAAGCTGAATCTGCGCCTCTTCGCGCTCTTTGATCTCAACTTTGAGCTGTTCAAACGTTGACTGGCGTTCCGCCTCCGCCTTTTCGCGGTCGGCAATCTCCTGATTCAACTGCGAAATATTATCTTTCAGTTGGACGTTAAGCTTGAGGTCGCGTTCGCGCATCTCTTCCAGCTTTTGCACCAGTCGGGATAACCGCTGACGGGACTCCTCCAGTTGCTCCACCACCACCGACAAAAAATAGACCGCCCAGGGGGTGATTAACAAACCAAAGAAAATGGAGCGAATGACATCGATCTGTTCGACCCGACCATGCAGCACCATGGTGACCGCCATCTGCACCACAATTGCCAGCACAACGAGCGCTAACGCCAGCAACAGCGAAAAGCGCACCAGACCCAATTTCATCATCAGGTCCACATAGTACTGCGCCAGCATACGAATTTGCTTCATCAGGGATTTCCTTTACGACAACCTGGCACAATAATACTCAATTCTGCGCAAGACGTTAGAGAATGTGCAAGAAATCCGTAGGCCCGTCATAGTTCAGGCGTCAGGCGAAACCCATGGCCGCCCAAGCGCAGAACCCTGTACGCCATGAGTATTCAAATAACGATCCAGTTCGACCATCCCGGTCCAGCGGTTTTCGCACCACAGCGGTGCCAGCAGCGTGGGGCGGCGTGCGCTGGCAGAAATACGATGATAAATCACCTCCGGCGGCGTATGGCGGATCATCTCGCCTGCGGTTTGCGTGTAGTCCGCCAGTTCAATCCCGTTCAGACGCCCCGCCTCCCATGCTCTGGCCATAATGCTTCCCTTCACGATGTGCAGCGGGTGCAGTTTGATGCCATCCACTCCCGTCTCCACCACCCGCTCAAGCGTTTGCAGGCATTCGGCCTGCCCTTCTCCCGGCAGGCCGACAATAAGATGCGAACAGACTTTCAGTCCGCGCTCACGCGCAAGGCGGGTCGTGCGCTGATAGCAGGCAAAATCGTGCCCGCGATTGATACGATGCAGGGTTTTGTCATGCGCGGTTTGCAATCCCAGCTCCAGCCACACTTCATAACCCTGATCTTTATATTCACAGAGCAGATCGAGAACCGCCTCCGGTACGCAGTCGGGACGCGTCCCCACGCACAGGCCAACAATACTGGCCTGGCTGACTGCCTGCTGATACATCGAACGCAATACCTGCACTTCAGCAAAGGTACTGGTGTAGGCCTGGAAGTAGGCCAGATAACGTTTCGCCCGATTAACCCGATGCGCCTGGTGCGCGAGCTGTTCCGCGATCGAATGATGCTGCTGCGCTTCATCCGCAAAAGAAGCAACATTACAGAAGGTGCAGCCGCCGCGTCCGATGGTGCCATCGCGATTTGGGCAGCTAAATCCACCGTGGAGCGTCAGTTTATGAACCTTTTGTCCATAACGACGAGAAAGATCCCCACCAAACATATTGACTAATTTCTGTAACTGCATAATCTGATAGACCGCGCCTTGAAAAGAGGCCAAAGCCTGCCATTTTTAGCCCTTGTCGGCGATGACCTGGATCAATCGCCCCGGCAGGCTTTTATCAATTGCATATCCAGTCAAAATAAACGATATTTCATTCACAACCCAGCCAATTACTTTTCCTTATCTCCGGCCATTTTTTTTATCTTCTGACGTCGATTGCGCAAAAACAGTGACATAAAACGCCATATCGCAACAAACCAGCATGAAACACTGTATATGACGGTGAATAAAGCGGAGACATGAGCTAACAGGCGGTTATGACAGTGAGACAGATCACACTCCCCGCCTCGTTTCCAGTACGTTAATTCAATGTCAAAATGATATTATTCTTAATACTTTCATCAAGATATATGCTCGATAGCACATTATTAGAGAAATAAGATTGCCATTTGACCTGTGTGTGGATTCCCGATAACGTGGAAATCCGCTGGAAGCTTTCTGGATGAGCGGTGTGCTCATCATATTTATGCAGTAATTGAGATTCCCTCTGACAGCAAGTCCTCAAACTTGTTTGACCTAAGCGAAAAGGATAAAGAGGGCGAATGCGAGGTAAGCGTATGACACGCAAACCCCGTCGCCATGCTCTTGGTGTGCCCGTGCGCAAACGGTATCGGAAGGGGGTCCCGCAGAGCCTGGGGAGGTTCACTGATATGTTGTACGATAAATCCCTTGAGAAGGATAACTGTGGTTTCGGCCTGATCGCCCACATAGAAGGCGAACCTAGCCACAAGGTAGTGCGTACCGCCATACACGCACTGGCCCGAATGCAGCACCGTGGCGCAATCCTCGCCGATGGTAAAACGGGCGATGGTTGTGGTCTGCTGCTGCAAAAACCTGACCGCTTTTTCCGCATCGTTGCCGAAGAGCGCGGCTGGCGTTTAGCCAAAAACTACGCGGTCGGTATGATCTTCCTGAACAAAGATCCTGAACTGGCCGCTGCATCTCGCCGTATTGTCGAAGAAGAGCTTCAGCAGGAAACCCTGTCGATTGTTGGCTGGCGCGATGTGCCGACCAACGAAGGTGTACTGGGTGAAATCGCCCTCTCCTCCCTGCCGCGTATTGAACAAATTTTTGTGAATGCCCCTGCGGGCTGGCGTCCACGCGATATGGAACGTCGTCTGTTCATCGCCCGTCGCCGTATTGAAAAACGACTGCAGGAAGACAAAGACTTCTACGTCTGTAGCCTGTCAAACCTGGTCAACATCTATAAAGGTCTGTGTATGCCGGCGGATCTGCCGCGCTTCTACCTGGACCTCGCGGACCTGCGTCTGGAATCGGCCATCTGTCTGTTCCACCAGCGCTTTTCCACCAACACCGTGCCGCGCTGGCCGCTGGCGCAGCCGTTCCGCTACCTGGCGCACAACGGTGAGATCAACACCATTACCGGTAACCGCCAGTGGGCCCGCGCCCGTACCTATAAATTCCAGACCCCGCTGATCCCGGATCTGCACGACGCCGCGCCGTTCGTTAACGAAACCGGCTCCGATTCCAGTTCCATGGATAACATGCTGGAACTGCTGCTGGCCGGGGGGATGGATATCATCCGTGCCATGCGCCTTCTGGTGCCGCCGGCCTGGCAAAACAACCCGGATATGGATCCGGATCTGCGCGCCTTCTTTGACTTTAACTCCATGCACATGGAGCCGTGGGACGGCCCGGCGGGTATCGTCATGTCCGACGGGCGCTTCGCCGCCTGTAACCTCGATCGTAACGGTCTGCGTCCGGCGCGTTATGTCATCACCAAAGACAAGCTGATCACCTGCGCGTCTGAAGTCGGGATCTGGGACTACCAGCCTGACGAAGTGGTCGAAAAAGGTCGCGTCGGCCCGGGCGAACTGATGGTTATCGACACCCGTGGCGGCTGCATTCTGCATTCGGCCGAAACTGACGACGACCTGAAAAGCCGCCATCCGTATAAAGAATGGATGGAGAAGAACGTCCGTCGCCTGGTGCCGTTTGAAGATCTGGCTGACGATCGGGTGGGCCAGCGTGAACTGGACGACGACACGCTCGCCAGCTACCAGAAACAGTTTAACTACAGCGCCGAAGAGCTGGATTCCGTACTCCGCGTGCTCGGTGAAAACGGTCAGGAAGCGGTCGGCTCAATGGGTGACGATACCCCGTTTGCCGTACTTTCCAGCCAACCGCGCATTATTTACGACTACTTCCGCCAGCAGTTTGCTCAGGTGACTAACCCACCTATCGATCCGCTGCGTGAAGCACACGTCATGTCGCTGGCGACCAGCATCGGTCGCGAGATGAACGTCTTTTGCGAAGCGGAAGGACAGGCGCACCGTCTGAGCTTTAAATCGCCGATTCTGCTGTACTCCGATTTCCAACAGCTCACCACGATGAAAGAAGAGCACTATCGCGCTGACCGGCTGGATATCACCTTCGATGTAACGCAAACCACGCTGGAAGAAACGGTCAAAGCGCTGTGCGATACCGCCGAGCAGATGGTACGCAGCGGCACCGTTCTGCTGGTGCTGACGGATCGTAATATTGGCAAAAATCGTCTGCCGGTACCGGCTCCAATGGCGGTCGGCGCGGTACAGACGCGGCTGGTAGAACAGAGCCTGCGCTGCGATGCCAACATCATCGTCGAAACCGCCAGCGCCCGTGATCCACATCACTTCGCCGTGCTGCTGGGCTTTGGCGCAACGGCCATTTATCCGTACCTCGCGTACGAGACGCTGGGCCGTCTGATAGACACCCAGGCGATCGCCAAAAACTACCGTACCGTGATGCTGAACTACCGTAACGGCATCAATAAAGGGCTGTACAAGATCATGTCCAAAATGGGCATTTCGACCATCGCCTCCTACCGCTGCTCCAAACTGTTTGAAGCGGTAGGTCTGCATGATGATGTCGTTGCGCTGTGCTTCCAGGGCGTGGTCAGCCGTATCGGCGGCGCGGGTTTTGCTGACTTCCAGCAGGATCTGCTGAACCTGTCTAAGCGAGCCTGGCTGGCGCGTAAACCGATTACGCAGGGCGGCCTGCTGAAGTATGTGCACGGCGGCGAATACCACGCCTACAACCCGGATGTCGTACGTACTCTGCAACAGGCGGTTCAGAGTGGTGAATACAGCGACTATCAGGAATACGCAAAACTGGTCAACGAACGTCCCGCGACGACGCTACGCGATCTGCTGGCAATTAACCCCGGCGACGAGGCGGTCAGCATTGAGGCGGTCGAACCGGCAAGTGACCTGTTCAAACGTTTTGATACTGCGGCAATGTCGATTGGCGCACTGAGCCCGGAAGCACATGAAGCGCTGGCCGAAGCGATGAACAGCATCGGCGGTAATTCTAACTCTGGTGAAGGTGGCGAAGATCCGGCGCGCTACGGCACCAATAAAGTGTCGCGCATCAAACAGGTGGCTTCCGGTCGTTTCGGCGTCACGCCGGCGTACCTGGTTAACGCCGACGTCATTCAGATTAAAGTCGCTCAGGGCGCGAAGCCCGGCGAAGGCGGTCAGTTACCAGGTGACAAAGTGACCCCGTACATCGCTAAACTGCGCTACTCGGTGCCGGGCGTGACGCTGATCTCCCCGCCGCCGCACCACGATATCTACTCTATCGAGGATTTAGCACAGCTGATTTTCGACCTGAAGCAGGTTAACCCGAAAGCGATGATCTCCGTGAAGCTGGTTTCTGAACCGGGTGTCGGCACCATCGCCACCGGCGTAGCGAAAGCCTATGCGGATCTCATCACCATCGCCGGTTATGACGGCGGCACCGGCGCGAGCCCGCTCTCTTCGGTGAAATACGCGGGCTGTCCGTGGGAACTTGGACTGGTGGAAACCCAGCAGGCGCTGGTCGCTAACGGCTTGCGTCACAAGATCCGTTTGCAGGTCGACGGCGGTCTGAAAACCGGCGTGGATATCATTAAAGCGGCGATTCTCGGCGCAGAGAGCTTCGGCTTCGGGACCGGTCCGATGGTGGCGCTGGGCTGTAAATACCTGCGTATTTGCCATCTGAACAACTGTGCAACCGGCGTAGCAACCCAGGACGATAAACTGCGTAAGAACCACTATCACGGTCTGCCATTTAAAGTCACCAACTACTTTGAGTTCATCGCTCGCGAAACTCGCGAACTGATGGCGCAGCTTGGCGTGACGCGTCTGGTGGATCTGATTGGCCGTACCGACCTGTTGAAAGAACTGGACGGGTTTACCGCCAAACAGCAGAAGCTGGCGCTGTCCCGACTGCTGGAAACCGCAGAACCGCATCCCGGCAAAGCGCTGTACTGCACCGAAAACAACCCGCCGTTTGATAATGGCGTGCTGAACGCGCAGTTACTACAACAGGCGAAGCCGTATGTCGACGAACGCCAGAGCAAAACCTTCTGGTTCGATATTCGCAACACCGATCGGTCCGTTGGCGCATCGCTCTCGGGGTATATCGCTCAGACCCACGGCGATCAGGGACTGGCCTCTGACCCGATTAAAGCGTACTTCAGCGGCACGGCAGGCCAGAGCTTCGGCGTCTGGAACGCGGGCGGCGTGGAGCTGTATCTGACCGGCGATGCCAACGATTATGTCGGTAAAGGCATGGCGGGCGGCCTGCTGGCGGTACGTCCTCCGGTTGGTTCCGCTTTCCGCAGCCATGAGGCGAGCATCATCGGTAACACCTGCCTGTATGGTGCGACCGGTGGTCGTTTGTATGCCGCAGGGCGAGCAGGTGAACGTTTCGGGGTACGTAACTCCGGCGCGATCACCGTGGTGGAAGGGATTGGCGACAACGGTTGTGAATACATGACCGGCGGGATCGTCTGTATCCTCGGCAAAACCGGGGTGAACTTCGGCGCAGGCATGACGGGTGGGTTCGCCTACGTGCTGGACGAAGACGGCGAATTCCGTAAACGCGTGAACCCAGAACTGGTCGAAGTACTGGGCGTTGATGAACTGGCTATCCACGAAGAGCATCTGCGTGGCCTGATCACCGAACACGTGCAGCATACCGGTTCGCAGCGCGGAGAAGAGATTCTGGCCAACTGGTCAGCCTTCGCCAACAAATTCGCGCTGGTTAAACCGAAGTCCAGTGATGTGAAAGCACTGTTGGGTCACCGTAGTCGTAGCGCAGCAGAGCTGCGCGTGCAGGCGCAGTAAGGGGTAGCAACAATGAGTCAGAACGTATACCAGTTTATCGACCTGCAGCGTGTTGATCCGCCGAAGAAGCCGCTGAAGATCCGCAAAATCGAGTTTATTGAAATCTACGAACCGTTTTCAGAAGGTCAGGCAAAAGCGCAGGCAGACCGCTGTCTGTCCTGCGGCAACCCGTACTGTGAGTGGAAATGTCCGGTTCATAACTATATTCCAAACTGGCTGAAGCTCGCCAATGAAGGACGAATCTTTGAAGCAGCGGAACTGTCTCACCAGACCAATACGCTGCCCGAAGTGTGCGGACGCGTGTGCCCACAGGACAGACTCTGCGAAGGTTCCTGTACGCTGAACGATGAGTTTGGCGCCGTCACCATCGGCAACATCGAGCGTTATATCAATGATAAAGCGTTTGAAATGGGCTGGCGTCCGGATATGACCGGCGTTCGCCAGACCGACAAACGGGTGGCGATCATCGGCGCCGGCCCGGCTGGACTGGCCTGTGCCGACGTGTTAACCCGCAACGGTGTGAAGGCCGTGGTGTTTGACAGGCATCCGGAGATCGGCGGCCTGCTGACTTTTGGCATTCCGGCCTTCAAACTGGAAAAAGAGGTGATGACCCGCCGCCGTGAAATTTTCACCGGTATGGGGATCGAGTTCAAACTGAACGTGGAAGTGGGTCGTGATGTACAGCTCGACGACCTGCTGAAAGAGTACGATGCGGTATTCCTCGGCGTCGGCACCTATCAGTCCATGCGCGGCGGGCTGGAAAACGAAGATGCCGATGGCGTATTCGATGCCCTGCCGTTCCTGATCGCCAACACCAAGCAGATCATGGGCTTTGGTGAAACCACCGACGAGCCGTACGTCAATATGGAAGGGAAACGCGTGGTGGTGCTGGGCGGCGGCGATACCGCCATGGACTGCGTGCGGACCTCCGTTCGTCAGGGCGCAACGCACGTCACCTGCGCCTATCGTCGTGATGAAGAGAACATGCCGGGCTCCCGCCGCGAAGTGAAGAACGCGCGCGAGGAAGGCGTTGAGTTCCAGTTCAACGTGCAGCCGCTGGGCGTGGAAGTAAACGCCAATGGTAAGGTCTGCGGCGTGAAAATGGCGCGTACCGAAATGGGTGCGCCGGATGCGAAAGGCCGCCGCCGTGCGGAGATCGTAGCGGGTTCCGAGCACATCGTGCCGGCAGATGCCGTGGTCATGGCGTTTGGTTTCCGTCCTCACAGCATGGAGTGGCTGGCGAAACACAGCGTCGAACTGGATTCTCAGGGTCGAATCATCGCCCCGGAAGGCAGCGACAACGCTTTCCAGACCAGCAACCCGAAAATCTTCGCCGGTGGTGACATTGTGCGCGGTTCGGATCTGGTGGTTACCGCCATTGCCGAAGGGCGCAAAGCAGCTGACGGGATCATGAACTGGCTGGAAGTGTAGTAAACCTTTCTGACTCCCCTGCCCCGAGAACTCGCTCAGGGATGGGGAGTCACTCTTGTTCTTCACATTATCCCACCTCCATTCTTCGAAAGCGGCTCGCAAATATCGCCGTAAGTGGATGTAATGGGCTGAGAAGAATTGACCGCATATCCCTTAAGTATACTGATAGCGATATATTTTCAATTCGTAACTATCATGTCAGGGATAATATGATGGCAACAACATCAGCACAACACACAGACGATTATCAGCAAATCCACGACGGCATTATCCATCTGTTGGATACCGCCAGGACAGAGACCGTCCGCAACATCAACGCGATCATGACGGCGACGTACTGGGAAATTGGCCGACGCATTGTCGAGTTTGAGCAGGGCGGAGAAGCACGGGCAGCTTATGGTACTCAACTGATTGAGCAACTGTCCGTTGATTTAACCCGGCGCTATAAACGAGGTTTCTCAACCGGAAACCTGCGTCAAATTAGAGCTTTTTATCTTTATTTTCAGCATATTGAAATTCACCAGACGGTGTCTGGTGAATCTATAAATCTCATACAACTCGCCAGGATATTCCCGTTGCCCTGGTCAGCCTATGTCCGGCTCCTGTCGGTTAAAAACGCAGATGCCCGCACCTTTTACGAGAAAGAGACATTACGCAACGGTTGGTCGGTACGACAACTCGATCGGCAAATCGCTTCTCAGTTTTATGAACGGACAATGCTGTCTCATGATAAACCCGCATTGCTGCAACAGGCCGCACTCACCGTGCCCGACGTCTTACCAGAACACGCAATACGCGATCCCTTTATTCTCGAATTCCTCGAACTAAAGGATGTGTATTCGGAATCCGATCTGGAAGAAGCACTGATAAATCATCTGATGGAGTTTATGCTTGAGCTCGGTGACGATTTCGCTTTTGTCAGCCGCCAGCGCCGATTGCGCATTGACGATAGCTGGTTTCGCGTCGACCTGCTTTTCTTCCATCGCCGCTTGCGCTGTCTGTTAGTCGTTGACCTGAAAGTGGGAAAATTCAGCTATGCCGACGCAGGACAAATGAACATGTACCTGAACTACGCTAAAGAGCACTGGACAATGCCTGGGGAAAATCCGCCAGTCGGGTTAATCCTGTGTGCGGGAAAAGGAGCTGGAGAAGCACACTACGCGCTGAACGGTTTACCGAATACTGTGATGGCAAGCGAGTACAAAGTGCAATTACCTGACGAAAAATTACTGGCAGATGAACTCATCCGTTCGCAAATAGCACTGACAGCGCAGAAAATTGAATCCTCAGAAACGCGTTTGACGGAATGATGAACGGAAGGAATATAAAAACGTAAATCCGGATGGTAAAAACCATCCGGCCTTTTCATGCGGCTAACAGGCTGGCGCGCACCTTCACGACAACTTTCTTAATCTCTTTCGGTTCACCAACACAGCATCCTGGCTTGTGTGGTTCTCCTGGCATAAACACCGCGAACATACCAGGCTGTAGGGAAATGGTCTGGCAATCAGCAATCTCACGGCAAAGCTGATAGTCCTCTTCTACATGCACCTCTTCACACTGGCGCGCGGAATCGACCACGCCGAACTGAATACGCTCCTCCCCGGTCAGTAATAGCTGGATATCGATATACTGCTCGTGCCGCTCTGCCTTTTTCTCTGTGGACGATTGCGTGGCAAACTGCATCACATTCATAAAGATATCGTCCCCGCGTAGCTCAACGCGACCAGGGGCTTGCTCTTGTGGTCTGGCGGTCAACGCCAGCGTCAGCGCCTCTTCCAGTACAGGATGCAGACCCGCTGCGGACAACGAACTAACTTCACCCAATATCATCCTTTTTCTCCCTGTGCTAACAATGCCGCGCCCAGCAGTCCCGCGTCGTGACGGTAGTGTGCTGCGCTTAATTCAACGTGATAAACCGGGGGCATCTGTTCGAGACAGGCGCGGACCTGCGCCAGATACCCTTGCGCCAGTCCAACGCTGCCGCCGACAACCACCCGCTGGCAATCGGTGATCGCTTTCGTATCGGCTATCAGCCGCGCCAGCACCTGTGCGGAGTATGCGACCAGACGACTGGCCTGTTCATCACCCTCTGCCGCACGGGAAAAAATGGTTTTCGCATCACATCCGGCGAGCGCCCCTTGTGCCGCTGCGGCAATCCCGCGCCCCGACGCGATCGCCTCGACGCACCCCACCCGCCCGCAGCCGCACACCGGTCCATTAGGATCCGCGAGGGTATGTCCCAGGTGTCCGGCCAGGCCGCCAGTGCCGGTAACTAAACGACCGCCGCTGATCACCCCTCCGCCCACACCGGTTGAAACGGTGATAAACACCATATCGCGCGTATCATCGGCCATGGCGTGATACTCCGCCCATGCGGCGGCCTGTGCATCGTTGACCGCCAGCGTTGGTAAACGGGTGAGGGCTTCTAACGTCTGCACCAGCGGAAAGTGAAGCAATCCGCCCAGGTTCCCCGGGTTAATCGCCAGCAGATTCCCTTCACGAATAATCCCCGTCGAAGCAATTGCCACCCGATGCGCCTGTGCCTGCAACGGTTGCACCAGCGTTTTCAGCGCGTCGCACAGTGCCTGCGACGTTTTACTGGCAGGCGTGGGCAGCTCGCGACGTTCGCGAATCTGCAAATCATCCTCCACCAGCGCGGCGGCAAGTTTCGTGCCGCCAACATCAATTGCCAGTGTCGTCATAGCACCGCCTTTTTCAGCGCCGTGTTATACCACTCGCAGATGTGCTCCAGCCGGGTAATTGCAGATCCGACCGTCACCGCCCAGGCACCGTGTCGCATCGCTTCACCAGCCTGCGCTGGGGTGTTGTAACGGCCTTCGGCAATCACCCGACAACCGGCTTCGCTCAGCGCTTTCACCAGCGCCAGATCCGGCTCTGCAGGCGTTTCTGCCGTGGTGTAACCCGAAAGCGTGGTGCCAATAATTTCTGCACCGAGCGCCTGACAGGCCAGACCGTCCTTCAGCGAGGAGCAATCGGTCATTGCCAGCAACTGGTGATGATGAATACGGGTCAGCAGCGCTGCAACCGGCACCGGACGCACACGGTCAGTCCCGTCAATCGCAATAATGTCCGCACCGGCCTGCGCCAGCGCATCGACATCCTCCAGAAACGCGGTAATGCGCACCGGAGAATCCGCAAGATCGCGCTTGAGAATGCCAATTATCGGTACGGAAACGACGGCACGCGTCGCCTTCAGATTCTCAACACCTTCAATACGCAACGCGACGGCACCCGCCTGCTCTGCCGCCAGCGCCATCGCCGCCACAATCTCAGGTTTATCCAGTGGGCTGCCGGGAACCGGCTGGCAGGAGACAATCAGACCACCCTGCGCGGCAATGTTTTTATCCAGTTGTGCAAGTAACGACATACCTCTTCCCTTACGAATGCTGCCCGGTACAGGACCGGGCAAGTGGATTAACTTTTGCTTTTGACTAAAGGGCTTTTATCACCGCCGAACGGGATGGCACCGCTAAACGGTTTACCGTCGATAGCGTCATGGGTACGCAGCGCCTCAGGTCGCAGCCAGCGCTGGACGCGGGACGGCATATCCAGACCAATCAGCAGGATCACCACAAAGGTCAGGCTGAAAGAGAGCGATCCCAACGCGGTCCCCAGATCCAGACGCTGGGCAATCAGCGCCCCCAGAATCGGTGCCAATGCCCCGCCGAGCGCCCCGACGTTATAGGTGAAGCCCAGACCGGCCGCACGCTGATCGGTATCGAAATAGCCGCCAATCAATTTCGGCAAGATCCCGGAGATCCCTTGTCCCAGCATCTGCTGGAAAAACAGCAGAAAGCCGAGCACCCAGACGTTAGTACCACCTATCGCAAACACCGGAATGATCAGCACCTGTGAGGCCAGCAAGCTGCACACATAAGCTTTGCGGGTCCCCAGCCAGTCTCCGAGGAAGCCACCCACGCAGCAACCGACCGCGGCGCCAAAGCCGCTAAAGAAGAGCACGCGCGCCACGGTGGAAGGATCGTATGCCAGTTCAGTTTTCAGATAGGTAGGCAACAGCGCCTGAATCGGCCACGAGTAGAGGAAAGCAAACAAGACGACAACCATGAGCGTGACGCCCGTCGGCCAGCGCTTGCCGCTGCTTTGTACCATGAAGCTGATGAAGATCACCGCACACAGCAAACCCAGTACCGCGACAATCGCCGCATTTTGCAGGTCGCCGGCAAAGCAGAACCACAGTGCCGCCGCCGCTGCTATTGTCATCAGAATGTTGACGACGCGATGCTCACCCCGATAGAGAATATCAACCATCGTACGTACCGGCGCTTTGCCTGCATGCTTCTCTTTCCAGTCCTCAGCTTCCGGTATGTTTTTCCGCAGCCAGAGGGCAAAAATAATCGGCAGAATGCCAATGAAGAACAGCGCGCGCCAGCCCCAGACCGGCACAACCAGGCTGTAGACCTGAGCCGCAATCACGGCGCCAACGGAGAAGCCCGAGATAAGAAAACCACTGGCCTTATTACGCAGATGCTTCGGCCAGCTTTCAATAACATAGGTTGCACTGGAGCCGTATTCGCCCGCCATCCCCATGCCAATCACCAGTCGGGCGATAAACATGGTGGTGTAACCCGGCGCAAAACCACAGGCCAGCGTCCCCATTGAAAACAGAATAATACTGGTGACCATTGCCAGACGGCGTCCATAACGGTCGCCCATTGCGCCCAGCATTAACCCGCCAAACCAGCGGGAAATAAAAGCTGCCGAAATCAGACTCGCCGCCTGAACCGTCGTCAGCCCAAATTCTCCCTGTACTTCCGTCAGCACAAGGGCAATCAACACAAAATCAAAACCATCCAGCAAATATCCCAGCCATGCGGCGGAGAATGCCCGCCATTGTGCCCGGTTGAGATGGCGATACCACGGGATGCTTTGGGTAGAAGTACTCATTTTACTCTCCCGACGATTTTTTTATTGTATTGCCGGATGGCGGCTTCGCCTTATCCGGCCTACGTATCGTGTTGTGTTTTGTAGGCCGGATAAGCATCAGCGCCATCCGGCACCCCATCAGGAACGTTCCGCCATCAATTGTTCCGCCAGTGCTTTCAGCGCAGGCACGTATTTTTCCTCTACAGGGGCAAACGGCTTACGGCACAGTGGTACAGAAACCACGTCCATATAGTGCAGAACCGTTTTCAGCCCACGGAACACGCCGGCCTTAATAAGGAGATCGATAACCTTATTGCACTCTGTTTGCAGTTTTTGCGCCGTCCGGATGTCGCCTTCTTTGAGCGCTTTCACAATTCCCAGATATCGCCAGCCCATGATGTTGTAAGTGCTGCCGATACCACCGTCCGCTCCGGCCAGCAGGCCAGAAGCGAAAATTTCGTCATAACCGTTATAGAGCACCAGATCCGGATGCGCGCGGCGGATCTGTTCCATCTGAAACAGATCGCCCGACGTTTGTTTCAGTGCGCCAACGCCAGGCAATGTCACCAGCGTGTTGATCTGATCCAGCGTTAACTTCACGCCACTCAACGCCGGAATGTTATAGACCACCATCGGCAGGCCATCTGCTGAATCAATAATGGCCCGGTAATGATCGCAGTGTTCTTCAAAGCTGAACGGATAGTAGAACGGCGTTACCGCAGAGACGGCGTCAAAGCCGTAACGGTGCGCTGCGCGAGCGAGTTGCTGGCTCTCGTGAGTGCTGACCGTTCCAACATGAGCGATAAGCGTCACCTTGCCCTTCGCCTCTTCCGCGACCACTTCCAGCACCTGCTCCCTTTCCGCACAGTTCTGCACAAAGGCTTCGCCGGTAGAGCCACCGACGTACAGCCCATCAATACCCTGAGCGATGTTAAAACGCACCAGTCGGCGCAGGCTCTCAATATCCAGTTTTTGTTGGTTATCGAAGGGGGTTAACAACGCTGGCATCACGCCTCGTAAATCTTTTGCCATAACGACCTCTGTCATGATTAGTGTTATCTAACTGCATACCTTTATACCTGTTATACCAGATCAAATAAGCAGCAGCACAATACAGAACGCTTATAGTGCGATCTGCTTCACTAAACGATCGTCAGGATCGCGATCACTTACGTGTTTTTGAATTTTTACCGAGCGCGTGCCAGGTGGCGGAAACGCTGTTGAGATGAGATTGCAAGGCGCGGTCGGCTTCATCCGGATCGTGCTGGCGAATGGCCTCTACGATGGCAATATGCTGCTGATAACTCACGTTATTGTGCTCGTAAAGCTCACGATCCGACACGGTCGGGCGAGCGGCGATCAGCCAGTCAAGCAGCGCAACGTGGATCGCCATAAAGATCGGATTGCCGGGGATCTCCGCCAGCACGCGATGAAAATCGACATCTGAACGGATGAACAGCGCGTTATCATCCAGCGACTGACTGTTGATCTCCAGTGCTTTTGTCAGCAGATCGATTTGTTCCTCTGTCGCATTCTCCGCGGCATAACGCACGAGGCTGGACTCAAAGAACAGACGCAATTGCTCAAAGTGGGCAATACCGCCAGGATGCGCGAGGAAATCTTTCGCCATTCCGGACAGTTCACCAATGATGGTGTCCGCCGAAGGACGCGAAACGCGGGCGCGTTCGCCGTTGTTGATTTGCACCAGACCTTTACGCTTCAGCGCTGCCAACGCCTCACGTACAGAAGGACGACCGACGTTGAAAAAGGCCATCAGTTCCCGCTCGGACGGCAACTGTTCTCCCTCGCCGAATTCACGACGACGGATCATCTGCTCTAACTCTTCCTCGACCATTTCCGACAGCTTTTTACGCGCCAGCGGACGACGACGAAGGCTACGCCCAATGGTAGCGGGAGAATCTTCTGCTTGCGAATCGAATGCGTTCATAAGACCTATTTGCGAATCACGGTGACAAACAACAGCAGGCTCATCGTAACACAGGATCGGAAGGAGGGCGAAACCGTGGTCGGCGCGATCAAAAACAGGCCTCACTGGGCCTGTTTTCATCTATTTAACAACACGTAATGCCGGTCGGCCACCACGCGGCGGTGGCGGATCGTCATCCGGGCTGTTGTCATCATCATGATCCGGCTTATCACCGTCAATGACTGACATAACGGTTTCGCTCTCTGCGCCAGATGCCGCATCATCATCGTTGAGACTGGCAACATCCTCGTCATAGGCCGCTTCCGGTTCAAACATCGTTCCGGCACCGTTTTCACGCGCATAAATAGCCAGCACTGCTGCTAACGGCACAGAAACCTGACGTGGAACACCGCCAAAACGGGCGTTAAAACGCACCTCGTCATTTGCCAGCTCCAGATTTCCCACCGCACGCGGCGCAATGTTCAGGACAATCTGCCCGTCGCGTGCATATTCCATTGGGACATGCACACCAGGCAACGTCACATCCACCACCAGGTGCGGCGTGAGCTGGTTGTCCAGCAACCACTCATAGAAAGCGCGCAGCAGATACGGACGACGTGGTGTTAGCTGTGACAAATCCATCAGTATTAACCCCGGCCAAGACGCATTTCGCGTTCAGCTTCGGTTAAGGACGCCAGGAAAGAATCACGCTCGAAGACGCGGGTCATATAACCTTTCAACTCCTTCGCGCCCGCCCCACTGAACTCAATTCCCAACTGCGGCAGACGCCACAGCAGCGGCGCCAGGTAGCAATCCACCAGGCTGAATTCATCGCTCAGGAAATACGGTTTCTGACCGAATACCGGTGCAATCGCCTGCAGCTCTTCACGCAGTTGTTTGCGGGCAACGTCAGCTTCTGAAGCAGACCCGTTAACGATGACGTTCATCAACGTATACCAGTCTTTTTCGATACGGTGCATGTACAGGCGGCTTTCACCACGTGCCACCGGGTAAACCGGCATCAATGGCGGATGAGGGAAACGCTCATCCAGGTATTCCATAATGATGCGAGATTCCCACAGGGTCAGCTCACGATCCACCAGTGTCGGGACGCTCTGATTCGGGTTGAGGTCAATCAGATCCTGCGGGGGATTGTCCTTTTCCACGTGCTCGATCTCGAAACTTACACCTTTCTCCGCCAACACAATGCGGACCTGATGGCTATAGATGTCAGTAGGACCAGAAAACAGCGTCATTACCGAACGTTTGTTGGCAGCGACAGCCATGAAAACCTCCAGGTATATTCAGAATTTTTACTGCTACCGGCCATCGCATGGCCAGTCAGAAGTGATGACACCCACTTCGGAAAAGTCATCATCGTTCAAAAAGCAAACAAAAAATGAGCAATACCCGATATTTGGGCGGAAAATTGGATGATAGTTTACCAGATTTTGTGACCTTTGTGGTGAGTCGATTCTGGAAATGGGGAAAAAGAGGGTTTTGTCAGAGGATTACGCCAGGTTTATTCATAAAAAAACCCGCCGAAGCGGGTTTTTCGCCAACGGTAATCTGCCAAAGGCAGAAAACAATTAACGTTTGGAGAACTGCGGACGACGACGTGCTTTACGCAGGCCGACTTTCTTACGTTCAACCTGACGAGCATCACGAGTAACGAAGCCAGCTTTACGCAGTTCGCCACGCAGGGACTCATCGTACTCCATCAGAGCGCGGGTGATACCGTGACGGATCGCACCAGCCTGACCAGAGATACCACCACCTTTAACAGTGATGTACAGATCCAGTTTCTCAACCATGTCGACCAGTTCCAGCGGCTGACGAACTACCATGCGGGCAGTTTCACGACCGAAGTACTGTTCCAGAGAACGTTGGTTGATAACGATTTTGCCGTTGCCCGGTTTGATGAAAACGCGAGCTGCGGAACTTTTGCGGCGACCAGTGCCGTAGTATTGATTTTCAGCCATTGCCTATAATCCCGATTAGATGTCAAGAACTTGCGGTTGCTGTGCCGCGTGGTTGTGCTCGTTGCCAGCGTAAACTTTCAGTTTACGGAACATAGCACGACCCAGCGGGCCTTTTGGCAGCATGCCTTTAACCGCGATTTCAATCACACGCTCAGGACGGCGGGCAATCATCTCTTCAAAGGTCGCTTCTTTGATACCACCGATGTGGCCGGTGTGGTGATAGTACACTTTGTCAGTACGCTTGTTGCCGGTTACAGCAACTTTGTCAGCGTTCAGAACGATGATGTAATCACCGGTATCTACGTGCGGAGTGTATTCCGCTTTATGCTTACCGCGCAGGCGACGAGCCAGTTCAGAAGCCAGACGGCCCAGAGTTTTACCGGTCGCGTCAACAACGTACCAGTCGCGTTTTACGGTTTCTGGTTTAGCTGTAAAAGTTTTCATTAAAAGCTTACCCAATAAATAAGTTACACGTTGGTGAACACCCAAACGTTATGTCAGTTGAGGTTCACACGACAAAGTCCGGCAAACCTACCCCTTCGAATAGCCAATGCCAGCACACAAAAAGTTTTGGGAAAAAACTTTCTTGTAACGTGGGGTCGCAAGATTATAGAGAAGTCGGGGTCAAAGATCGACCCCTAAATGTGATTTGCTCAACAGTTTGTTGGTAGGCGTCAGGGCATATGTTCCCGCTTCAGATACTCTTCGCTCTGCATCTCCTGCAAACGCGACAGACAGCGCTGAAATTCGAACTTCAGTCGCTCGCCCTGATACACCTCATAGAGAGGCACGGCGGCGCTCACCACCAGCTTGACGTGGCGCTCATAAAATTCATCCACCAGCGCGATAAAACGGCGCGCTTCGCTTTCCATCAGCGGCGTCATCACCGGTACGTCAAACAGCATTACCGTATGGTACAACCGTGACAGCGCAATGTAGTCATGCTGGCTACGGGCATCGACGCACAGGGTGTGAAATGACACCGCCAGCGTCTGGTTTTCCATGCCCAGCGTCGGCAACGGGCGGTGATTGATCTCCAGAACCGGCCCCTGTTCACGTTTGACACCCGCCAATGCCAACCAGAGGTTGTCCATCTGCTGCTGCGTTTCATTGTTCAGCGGTGAGAGCCACAAATGCGCCTGGGTCAACGTCCGCAGACGATAATCCACACCCGCGTCTACGTTCATGATGTCGCAATGTTGTTTAATCGCATCGATCGCGGGAAGAAAACGCGTGCGCTGTAACCCGTTACGGTAGAGCTCATCAGGCGGAATGTTCGATGTCGCCACCAGCGTAATACCGCGCGCAAACAGCGCCTTCATCAGGCCGCCGAGCAGCATGGCGTCAGTAATATCAGAAACAAAAAACTCATCAAAGCACAGCACATCCGTCTCGGCCTTAAAGCGGTCGGCCAGGATTTCAAGCGGATCGGTTTGCCCCTGCAGAGCCGTTAACTCCTCATGCACGCGCAGCATGAAGCGATGGAAGTGCAGGCGCTGCTTCCGAACGCCTGGCAGGCTATGGTAGAACAGATCCATCAGCCAGGTTTTCCCTCGCCCTACGCCCCCCCACATATATAAGCCTCGCACCGAAGCGCTATGCGCCGCTTCCTTTTTTCCCAACAGCTTACCGACGCGGGCCATAAACCCTTTTGTTTCAGGGACTGAGGTTTTGTTCGAGGTCAACGCCTGATAAATAATCTCCAGACGATTGACCGCCTCTTTTTGCACGTCATCGGGCTGGTGAGTACCCTCGCTAATGGCTTTCAGATAACGGGATGTGGGGGTAAAGCTTTGCATGATGTTATTGTTATTCCTTGAAAATCGGTGTGCCGTCGTTCACGGTTGACGAAAAAAAGGCCGTTCTACACTACGCGATATAAAGACGGGATTCCACTTCTGCGGGATTAGCGGTTATAGTGGCAGTATCAGGCGCAGGCATGGAGCCTAAAGCCAACACCCTACGGAAACAAAAGACAGCGGGAGATGTTCATGACCTGGGAATATGCGCTAATTGGGTTAGTCGTCGGCATCATCGTCGGTGCTGTAGCCATGCGTTTTGGTAACCGGAAATTACGTCAGCAACAGGCGTTGCAGTACGAACTGGAAAAGAATAAAGCCGAGCTGGAAGAGTATCGTGAAGAGTTGGTCAGCCATTTTGCCCGCAGCGCTGAGTTGCTGGACACCATGGCCCACGATTACCGCCAGCTGTATCAGCACATGGCGAAAAGCTCCAGCAGCCTGCTGCCGGAACTGTCAGCGGAATCTAACCCGTTCCGTAACCGTCTGGCCGAGTCTGAAGCCGGCAACGATCAGGCACCGGTACAAATGCCGCGTGACTATTCCGAAGGCGCATCCGGCCTGCTGCGTAGTGGTGCAAAGCGCGACTAATCGCACATCGTTAATATTTTTCCTGGGCGCAGCGATTGCGCCCACCTCTTATCTCCCGTCCCGACTATCATTTAATCATTATCCGCATTGTTAGCAGATTGAAAATTCAATAACATCAAACTGTTTTGAATCGTCTTTCCCTTTACTCAAGGTACGAGAGCAGGATCAATGAAAATACAAACCCAGCTGTTGAGTGCATTAGCGTTAAGTGTCGGGTTAACTCTCTCGGCGCCATTTCAGGCCATTGCGTCGATTCCAGGCCAGGTTCCCGGCCAGCCCGCGCTTCCCAGTCTCGCCCCGATGCTCGAAAAGGTGCTGCCTGCCGTCGTTAGCGTGAAGGTTGAAGGCACCGCAACCCAAACGCAGAAAGTCCCGGAAGAGTTTAAAAAATTCTTTGGTGATGACCTGCCGGATCAGCAGGCGCAGCCGTTTGAAGGGCTGGGTTCTGGGGTCATTATCGACGCCGCGAAAGGCTATGTTCTGACCAATAACCACGTGATTAATCAGGCGCAGAAGATCAGCGTCCAGTTGAATGATGGACGTGAGTTCGAGGCTAAACTGATTGGCAGCGACGATCAAAGCGACATCGCCCTGCTACAAATTCAAAACGCCAGCAAGCTGACGCAAATCGCCATCGCCGACTCGGATAAACTGCGCGTCGGTGATTTCGCCGTGGCAGTCGGTAACCCGTTTGGCCTGGGGCAAACTGCAACTTCCGGTATCGTCTCGGCGCTGGGGCGCAGCGGGTTGAATCTGGAAGGTCTGGAAAACTTTATTCAAACCGACGCCTCTATTAACCGCGGGAACTCCGGCGGCGCGCTGCTTAACCTGAACGGTGAACTGATCGGTATTAACACCGCCATCCTTGCACCTGGCGGCGGCAGCGTTGGGATCGGTTTTGCCATCCCCAGTAATATGGCCCGCATCCTGGCGCAGCAACTGATTCAGTTTGGTGAAATCAAGCGCGGTCTTCTGGGCATTAAAGGCACCGAAATGACTGCCGACATCGCCAAAGCGTTCAAAATGGACGTACAGCGCGGTGCCTTTGTCAGCGAAGTGCTGCCGAACTCCGGTTCCGCCAAAGCGGGCATTAAGTCCGGCGATGTGATCACCAGCCTCAACGGTAAACCGCTCAACAGTTTTGCCGAACTGCGCTCCCGAATTGCCACCACAGAACCCGGCACCAAAGTGAAGCTGGGCCTGTTGCGTAACGGCAAGCCGCTGGAGGTGGAAGTGACGCTCGATACCAGCACCTCGTCGTCTGCCAGCGCGGAGATGATTGCCCCGGCATTGCAGGGGGCGACGCTGAGTGACGGTCAGCTTAAAGACGGCAGTAAAGGCATCAAAATTGACAGCGTTGAAAAGAGCAGCCCCGCCGCACAGGCCGGTCTGCAAAAGGATGATGTGATCATTGGGGTCAACCGTGACCGGGTGAACTCTATCGCCGAGATGCGCAAAGTGCTGGAAGCCAAACCGTCCATTATCGCGCTACAGATAGTCCGCGGTAACGAGAGCATTTATCTGCTCCTGCGCTAAATCCAGGCTGCCGGACATCAGCCTCGCGTGTGATGTCCGGTTAACTCGTGATATGCTGCTGCCGTTCCCTTTATTAATGACGCCTCCATCATGTTAGTGAAGCTCTTACGTTCGGTCGCAATTGGTTTGATTGTTGGCGCCATTCTTCTGGCCGCCATGCCTTCGCTTCGCAAAATCAACACGTTTTCTGCGCCGCAATATGACAGTGCCGACGAGACGCCCGCCAGCTATAACTCTGCGGTACGTCGCGCGGCCCCTGCTGTGGTCAACGTCTATAACCGCAGTATGAACAGCACCGCGCATAATCAACTGGAAATCCGCACTCTGGGTTCCGGTGTGATTATGGATCAGCGCGGCTACATCATTACCAACAAGCATGTGATCAACGATGCCGATCAGATTATCGTCGCTTTACAGGACGGACGAGTGTTTGAGGCGCTGCTGGTCGGCTCCGATACGTTGACCGATCTGGCGGTACTGAAAATCAATGCCACTGGCGGTCTGCCGACGATTCCGATCAATGCCGGACGTTCACCGCATATCGGCGACGTGGTGCTGGCGATCGGTAACCCCTATAACCTCGGACAGACCATCACTCAGGGCATTATCAGCGCTACGGGGCGCATCGGCCTGAACCCAACCGGACGACAGAACTTCCTGCAAACGGATGCTTCTATCAACCACGGTAACTCCGGCGGTGCACTGGTGAACTCGCTGGGCGAACTCATGGGCATCAACACTCTGTCATTTGATAAAAGCAATGACGGCGAAACGCCAGAAGGGATCGGCTTTGCCATTCCGTTCCAGTTGGCGACCAAGATTATGGATAAGCTGATCCGCGATGGTCGTGTTATTCGTGGCTACATTGGGATTGGCGGTCGTGAAATCGCCCCACTGCACACCCAGGGCGGTGGCATAGATCAGATTCAGGGGATCGTCGTCAATGAAGTGGCACCTGATGGCCCAGCGGCACAGGCCGGTATTCAGGTTAACGATCTGATTATCTCCGTGAACAGCAGGCCCGCAGTCTCCGCACTGGAAACAATGGACCAGGTGGCAGAGATTCGCCCCGGATCGGTGATTCCGGTGATTGTCATGCGTGATGATAAGCAACTGACGCTACAGGTCACCATCCAGGAATACCCGGCAACGAATTAACCTTAATTGAGATGTAAAAAAAACCGGAGCCCGCTCCGGTTTTTTATGCGTCTCGATGAGTTTGTAGGCCGGATAAGGTGTTTACACCACCATCCGGCAATCGTACTTACTTGTTAACGAACTCTTCGCCCAGCTGAATATCTTTCTTCAGGGTATCCAGCATGCCTTCCAGCGCGTTCTGCTCGAATGCGCTCAGTTTGCCGATAGACTGACGCTCTTCCACGCCGTTTTTACCCAGCAGCAGCGGCTGAGAGAAGAAACGTGCGTACTGGCCATCGCCTTCAACGTAGGCACATTCTACAACGCCTTTTTCGCCCTGCAGTGCGCGAACCAGTGAAAGACCGAAACGCGCGGCCGCCTGGCCCATAGACAGGGTTGCCGATCCGCCACCCGCCTTCGCTTCAACCACTTCAGTACCAGCGTTCTGGATACGTTTGGTCAGGTCAGCCACTTCCTGCTCAGTGAAACTTACGCCCGGGATCTGCGACAGCAGTGGCAGAATGGTCACGCCAGAGTGTCCGCCGATAACCGGAACTTCAACTTCAGTCGGCAGCTTACCTTTCAGTTCCGCTACAAAGGTGTTGGAGCGGATAATGTCCAGCGTGGTCACGCCAAACAGTTTATTTTTGTCGTAAACGCCCGCTTTTTTCAGTACTTCTGCGGCAATAGCGACAGTGGTGTTCACCGGGTTGGTAATGATACCGATGCAGGCTTTCGGACAGGTCGTCGCGATCTGCTGTACCAGGTTCTTCACGATGCCCGCATTGACGTTAAACAGGTCGGAACGGTCCATACCCGGTTTACGCGCCACACCTGCGGAGATCAGCACCACATCAGCACCGTGCAGTGCCGGGGTCGCGTCTTCACCGGAGAAGCCTTTGATTTTCACAGCAGTTGGGATATGGCTCAGATCTACAGCCACACCGGGAGTCACTGGAGCGATGTCGTACAGGGAGAGTTCTGAACCTGAAGGCAGTTGGGTTTTTAACAGTAGTGCAAGCGCCTGGCCGATACCGCCAGCTGCGCCGAGGACTGCGACTTTCATCCTAAACTCCTTATTATATTGATAAACTAAGTGTTTGTTGCTCCGCGGCGGCGACGTTAAACCACAATTTCGATGAACACAATCACCCGTATTCAATTCTGTGTAGTCACGCGAATTTAGCTTTTATGCATTTAATTGACGTAACCCGAAGATGTCTGTGCTGTAGAGCAACTTTCCAACAGGTGGTGACAATATACCCTACTGTCAGCCCAAAACAACATCAATTTGATAACAATTAATTTACTTTTAAGCTTATTTGCGAGGCGTGACATAGGCATGTTTCTTGATAACGAAATTTGATAAAATTCCGCTCTTTCATAACATTATTTCAGCCTTCATTTGGGCAGACCGTTTGCATAAAAATTCATCTGTATGCATAATAATGTTGTTTCCACTCTCATACTACGGGTGACTTATGCGAAGCTCAGCTAAGCAAGAAGAATTAGTTAAAGCGTTCAAAGCGCTACTTAAAGAAGAAAAATTCAGCTCTCAGGGCGAAATTGTCCTCGCATTGCAGGATCAGGGCTTTGATAACATCAACCAGTCCAAAGTTTCACGCATGCTGACAAAGTTTGGGGCTGTTCGTACCCGCAACGCAAAAATGGAGATGGTGTACTGCCTCCCGGCTGAACTGGGCGTACCCACTACCTCCAGCCCGCTGAAAAACCTGGTTCTTGATATCGACTTTAACGATGCGGTGGTGGTGATCCACACAAGCCCAGGTGCGGCGCAATTGATCGCCCGCCTGCTGGACTCCCTGGGCAAAGCAGAAGGTATTCTCGGAACCATCGCCGGGGATGACACCATTTTTACCACTCCGGCCAATGGCTTTACGGTGAAAGATCTCTACGAAGCCATTCTTGAACTGTTCGAACAAGAGCTTTGACCCTTCCCACCCCGCCGCCGACGTGGCGGGGTAAAACCCTGCATTAACGTCCGTTCCCCGTTAATTTAACTGCCTCTTATTTAGCAAATAGTGCGTTTATCTGCCCAAAATCATTCACACAGTGAATATGCAAACGAAAAACCGCACAAATCGCAAAATTTAATATCCATATGATTTTATTAGATATAAATAAAATCCCATGACTTTTTAATTCCAGATAAGCATAAAAAACAAAATATTCATTACTTACCCATCAGCGAAACAATTAGCGTGGTATTAATTTATCGCGTGATTAGTGTATACTTGATTTTGTGATGAGGGTCACGAAACGAAGACCCCCAATAATAAATTCGACGAGGTACTTATCATGAAAATCAAAACAACTGTTGCTGCGTTAAGCGTTCTCTCTGTTCTTTCTTTCGGCGCATTCGCCGCAGATTCTATTAGCGCAGAACAAGCACAAAATCGCGAAGCGATTGGCTCTGTCTCCGTAAGTGCAATCGGCTCTAGTCCAATGGACATGCATGAAATGCTGAACAAAAAAGCCCAGGAAAAAGGCGCATCAGCGTATCAGATCACCGAAGCGCGTAGCGGTGACACCTGGCATGCCACTGCCGAATTGTACAAATAAACCCTCGTCGTCTAGTCCGACGACCTTGCCCCCGACTGTCGGGGGCTTTTTTTATCTCTCAATGACGAACATTAAAACGCAGTTGACCTTCCAGCTCTTCTTCCGCTTCATCAAACAACAAAATCAATGCGCCATAACGTCGGCGTGATTTGTCGGGTAGATGCACAAACTCGATCTCCAGCGGTAACGGCAGCGCTTCACTCATGATGATGTCCCACAGAGAGTCGAGGTCACTCACTTTCTCTTTGGCAAGGCCGAACATCCGCGCAAACTCACGGTAGAAGTCGTCCTGATCTTCAATTTCATCAAAATCAAATGTATAGATATTCATCTATTGCCACCTTCCCGACCTCAGTCTAACTACAGGCCGCCAATATGCAGGGTTTTCACTTCCAGAAATTCGTCTAACCCCAGCACCGATCCTTCACGACCCAGTCCGGACTCTTTCACCCCGCCAAACGGTCCCAGTTCGGTGGACACTGCACATTCGTTTATCCCGATCATGCCACTTTCAATGGCCTGGGAGACACGGAACACCCGTTGCAGGTTTTGCGTATAAAAGTAAGCGGCCAGGCCAAACGGCGTGTTGTTCGCACGCTGAATCACCTCTTCTTCGCTGGTAAAGCGGAAGCAGGCGGCAACAGGACCGAACGTTTCTTCACTCGCCAGCGTCATGCCATCACTGCACTCACCCAACACGGTAGGTTGCCAGAAGTTGCCGCCGAGCGCGTGCGCTTTCCCGCCCGCCAGCACTTTTGCCCCTTTCGCAATGGCATCTTCAACGTGCTCACGCACTTTATCGACCGCAGAAGGTTCGATCAGCGGCCCCACTACTACACCCTCATCCAGACCATTCCCCACCTTCAATGCCTGAACCGCATCGGCCAGTTTTCGGGTGAATTCATCGTAGACGTCCTCCTGGATATAAAAGCGGTTCACGCTGACGCAGACCTGCCCGGCATTACGGAACTTATTGGCGATAGCGCCTTTCACCGCCGCATCGATGTCGGCATCGTCAAACACGATGTAGGGGGCATTACCACCCAGCTCCATCGATACTTTCTTCATGGTTTCTGCGGCGTTACGCACCAGCGTTTTACCGACTGCCGTTGAACCGGTGAATGAAATTTTGCGCACCTCATGGCTTGCCATGATGGCGTCGCTGATTTCCGGCGTATTGCCCGCTACGGCGTTGAGTACGCCATCGGGCACCCCCGCTTTCTTCGCCAGCGTAAGTAGCGCAAAGGCACTCAGCGGCGTGTTATTGGCCGGTTTTATCACCCCGGTACAGCCCGCCGCCAGCGCCGGGCCAAGCTTACGGGTCAGCATCGCCATCGGGAAATTCCACGGCGTGATTGCCGCCACCACGCCTATCGGTTCGCGGGTCGCCAGAATGCGGGAGCCGGGTTTGATCGGCGGGATGATTTCACCATTGGCGCGCTTCGCCTGCTCGGCAAACCATTGAATAAAGCTGGCCGCGTACTCTACCTCACCCTCGGCTTCTTTCAGCGGTTTACCCTGCTCGATGGTCATCAGCCGTCCCAGCCAACTCTTGTTTTCGATGATCAATTCATACCAGCGGTACAGAATCGCCGAGCGCTCTTTTGCCGTTTTTGCCCGCCAGGCAGGAAATGCCTTACTGGCCGCCGCAATGGCCTCTTCGGTCTGTTGTTTCCCCGCTTTCGCCACCTTCGCGATCGTTTCGCCCGTTGCCGGATTAAGCACATCAAAGGTGGTATCAAGCGTTTTCCACCGCCCATCAACCAGATATCCCGTCTGAAAAAGTTCGTTGTCCTGAAGCGTTTGCATGCTGTTTTCTCCTTCTGATGTCCTGAGTTGCGCACATCGAATAAGTATAGCCATAAAAAAACCGACGCTTTTGGCGTCGGTTTCTGTGGGTTAGCTGTCGGTTAGCGCATGCTGGTACTTGTGCAACATGCCGGTCAACCGTTTCACCGGTTCGGTGACCTGCGGCGGCGCTTCCCAGACCCGCAGTTTTTCCTGATACACGTCCAGTTCGTCTAATAGCTGACCAAAGTAGCGTCGGCGCTTGTCATCATTCACGGCAGAAATGACGTGATCCGCCGTACGACGCAACTGCTGGTGGAAGGCGGAGAGATCGCTATTGACCGGAATCGGCGCATCCCGCAGGCGCTGGTGCGCAATGATCATTGTCAGCGCCAGGCGGAACTTCGGCAAATCACCGGGGAATTTGTTCATCAACAGAAACAGCTGCTGATAGAGCGCGGGAAGATGGTTCTCTTTGCGTCGCACCGCGTTGGTGGTCATCGCCGACACCGCCGCAGAGACGAACTGGTTGAGCAGCACGCGGCCCGTACGGTCGCGCGAGTTATCGCGCACAATCACGATGACCAGAAAGGCCAGTACACAACCCACAATCTGCCCTAACGCACTGTCCAGGAACAGGCTGAAGTGGAAGGTCATCGGGTTATCCAACACGATAATGTTAATGGTACTGGCCAGCGCGCCCATAGAGCCCAGCCGCCGCTTCTGTACTTCGATCCCCAGAAAGAACCCCAGTACCGCGAGACTCAGACAGAGCAGCAGCATGCTTTGCTGGGTATTGGGGAGGATCACCAGAAAATAGAGCGCCCCCAGGGGTAGCGCGGCAAGCGTCCCGTAAATAAAGTCAATGGCGACCATGCGCGGATTCGGCAGACGCATCGCCAGCGAAGTGACCACCGCAATCATCACCATGGCGCCGTTACCGGAGGTCCAGCCGGTCCACAGCCAGAACAGCGTCCCCAGCACGCAAGAGATCGTGGTGCGCCAGAAGTTCACCATGGCATGGTGGCGCTCGGCAGATTCGACTTTCACCACGGGTTCATCCTGCAGCACCTCCTCTTCCGTGGCGCTGATTTTGGTATTGCTGATCACGCCACGCTTGAGCAGCAGATAGCGCGTGGCCGCTCCGGCCCAGGTATACAGCGTAACGGGCGTTTCGCGCTCACCAGTCCATGCAATCACCCGGCGCAGACGCTTAAGCTGTTTATGCACATCCTGCGCGGTTTCAACCGGCATGGCGAAGAACTCACGAAAGGTATCGGTGATCAGCTCAGGACGCGTGTTCTGGATCAGGTAGGTTTCGCAGGATTGCGTAATCATGGTCAGCGACAGCGTATTAATCGCCTTCAGGCGGCGATTCGCCCGCGCCCAGCGGGAGGATTCCATGTTCAGGTTGCTACGCATTCCTTCCAGCGCGGTTGCCCGACGCACCAGCGAGCCCCAGGCCTTATCCACGTCTTCGCTATCACCATGCTTAATGCACAGCTGCATCAACTGGTACTGCGCCACCAGCAGGCTATCCAGTTCGCGATCCACCTCCTGTTTGATCGATCGCGGAGAAAAAATCAGATCCGCCATAATGGCGCAGACAATACCAATGACAATCTCACTACAGCGCTCTACGGCAAACTGCGGCGTCAGCAGCGGCTCGGTTTGAATGGTAATGACGATAATCAGCGCAGTGTAGCCCGATAACCCCCACGCATAGGAGTTCTCGACGCGGACCAGCGAGGAGATCCAGGTACAAAAACCCGCCCAGATACAGCAGACAAGAATCATCAGCAGCGGTGCGCGGATCATCGCAATGATGATCGCCAGCGCTGCAATTGAACCGATAAACGTCCCGACGATGCGCAACATCCCACGATAGCGAATCGCGCCGGAGTACGGTTCGCCGCCAGCGGCAAAGGCCGGGCCCGCTGCGACAATCGCTGCCGTCAGTACCGCCCAGCGCGGCGTTTCAAGCTGAAAGTGGAAGCCAACAAACAGCGCGAGAACAATCGCACAGGCCAGTTTGACCGCAAAGCGAATGTGCTGGTTGGCGATGGAAAAAATGCCCATCGCGATTAACCAAATTCGCGCAGACGATGCGCCATTTTGCGGAAGAACGAGTCATTATTTTCATCACGATCCTGCTTGCCGGTGATCACGACAGTCGCGGTGGTACCGGCTGGCCACAGGTTTTCCTGCTGATCGTCAAGCTGGATCCGTACCGGAACGCGTTGCGCGAGGCGTACCCATTCCAGATTCGAATCGATGGTCGCCATGCCTTTATCGTCGCGGGTGCTGCTGGCATTGGTGACCCCTGCCGCGATGCTATCGACTCTCCCTTTTAAAACCTTGTTGCTGCCCAGCGGGGTAATTTCTGCGCGATAGCCAGGGCGTACGCCTTCCAGTTTGGTCTCTTCCATATAGGCCAGTACATAGAAAGAGTTCTGTTTCACCAGCGCCACGGCGGTTGAACCCCGGGTGATAAACTCACCGGTATAGACGTTCAGGTTGGTCACCCAACCATCCGCAGGGGCACGAATGACGGTACGTTCAAGATCTAACTTTGCGAGATCGCGGGTCGCCTGCGCTTTGGCAAGCTGATGTAATACGGTTTGCAGAACGTTGTTGGCCTGATCGATCTCTTCACGAGACATCGCCTGGACGCCAAGACGGTTACGACGTCCGGCTTCCTGGCGTTTCTCTTGCGCCAGCACCTGGTAATAGGCGACATCGGCTTCAGCTTCTTCCAGTGCTTTTTGGTAACGCGGTTGATCGATGGTGAACAGTACCTGATCTTTCTTCACCAGATCGTTATCGTGGACATTAACATGCGTGATAAGTCCGGCAACATCCGGCGCGATGGCAACCACGTCCGCACTGAAGCGGGCGTCACGCGTCCATGGTGATTCAGTGTAATAGACCCAGGTGCGGAAAATAGCGATGAACGCCAGGATGACCAGAACGAGGGTAATGGCCGTACGGGAGATTTTTCTTGTTAGTGTTTTCACTTCAACCTCAAACGAACAGGCGCGATATCAAGTAAAAGAGACAGCAATACAGCGCAGTATTAAACAGCGCCGGATGCCAGACAAAATCATAGATGCCCGTAGGCACCAGCACCCGGCGCACCAGCCAGAAAATCGCCAGTGACAGAAGCAATTCAAAGAATATCGGTGGGAAGGAAAGACCAAACACCACGATAACGGGAAACAGACTCATGTTGACCTTGATATTTTAGAGAGTGCAGGCGATGCAGTTTTCAGCTGATGTCGACGCGGAGAAGGGCAAGGAAAGCCAGGCGAGAGCGACACAGCCTTTATTTGAATAATAATATATTACCGTAACTGTTATGCTGTTATCTATAATATGTGATCTAAATCACTTTTAAGTCAGAGTGAATAATGGAACGATTAAAACGCATGTCGGTGTTCGCGAAAGTGGTGGAATTTGGTTCCTTCACCGCCGCTGCCAGACGGTTACAAATGAGTGTTTCGTCGATCAGCCAGACGGTGGCAAAACTGGAAGATGAGCTGCAGGTTAAGTTGCTGAACCGCAGCACGCGCAGCATTGGGCTTACTGAAGCTGGCAAAATTTATTATCAGGGCTGTCGGCGTATGCTGCATGAAGTGCAGGATGTTCATGAGCAGCTTTACGCCTTTAACAACACGCCGATTGGTACGCTGCGCATTGGCTGTTCTTCAACCATGGCACAAAATGTCCTCGCGGGGATCACCGCCAAAATGCTCAAAGAGCATCCAGGCCTGACGGTCAATCTGGTCACCGGTATTCCGGCACCCGATCTGATTGCCGACGGCCTGGATGTCGTCATCCGCGTGGGCGCCCTGCAGGATTCCAGTCTGTTTTCCCGTCGCCTGGGCGCAATGCCGATGGTGCTGTGCGCAGCGAAAAGCTATCTCGCCCAATACGGTATACCGGAAAAACCGGCCGACCTCACCAACCACTCCTGGCTGGAATACAGCGTGCGTCCGGATAATGAATTCGAACTGATCGCCCCGGAAGGGATCTCCACGCGACTGATCCCACAAGGGCGATTCGTCACTAACGATCCGATGACCCTCAACCGCTGGCTGACCGCCGGTGCGGGGGTCGCCTATGTCCCGCTGATGTGGGTGATCAACGAGATCAATCGGGGCGAGCTTGAGATCTTACTGCCGCGCTACCAGTCCGATCCGCGTCCGGTCTATGCGCTGTATACCGAAAAAGACAAACTGCCACTGAAAGTGCAGGTGGTGATTAACTACCTGACCGACTATTTCGTCGACGTGGCAACGATTTTTCAGGGAATGCACGGACGAGGAAAAGAGAAATAGACACCTTATTCAGGCGAGACAATAGCGGATAACGGCCAAAAAACCCCGTTATCCGCCAGAAACACGCCAGCCGTCTGACTACGCCTCATCCACCCAAATCCGCATCTCCCCTTCGCCGCGGTTGGCCCAGCTAAACCATGGGATAAACGTCAGCGTGTGATCCTGACGCGCACCGGGGGCGGTGTCGTAGTGCCACAGCGGCTGCTCGCCCTGCTGTTTTGGGCTTTGCCGGTATCCCTGCGCCTGAATCAGAACGTTATGCGCGAAAATACCTTTCCCTTCGATGGCGGTAAACGCGCTCTCTTTCGGCAGGCTCAGATTATGCAGTAACGCGCCGTTGTCGGCTTCTTCCAGACAGTACACCAACGGCCCGCGTTGTAGCGCGACTTTACCCGCCACGTGGCGCACCTGCGGATTGCCGTAAACACGGCGTACCGGCATCGGCAGCGTTAACGTGAGGGTGTCGCCCGCTCCCCAGTCACGGCGGATATGCAGATAGCCCTTGCGTACCTCACCCTCGGCAGGCGAACCGTTGAGCAACACCTGTGGCTTGTCGCACCAGTCCGGCAGCCGCAGCGCCAGCGTATGCGCCACCGGCTGTGGGGAGTCGATACTTATCTCCACCCGTTCCTGCCAGGGGAAATTACCGCTAATTTTCAGGCCCAGCTCACCGCCATTGACCGGAACCGTTACGCGGTTGCCGATATACAGATTGATATAGAGCGCTTCCGGGCGCGGCGTATAAATATAGTGACCAATAGAGGTCAGCGTACGCGCGATATTCGGCGGGCAGCAGGCGCAGCCGAACCAGCGCTGACGAACAGGTTTGATGTGATCGTAAATATGGTTGAATTTCAGTACGTTTGGCTGCACTTCCAGCGGATTCACATAGAAGAAATGCTTACCGTCCAACGCCATGCCGCCCAACACAGTATTGTAGAGCGCGCGCTCCATCACGTCGGCGTACTGGCTGTCGGCTTCCATTTCCAGCATCCGACGCGCAAACATCATCAGGCCGATGGAGGCGCAGCTTTCGGCGTATACCGTATCGTTTGGCAGATCGTAGTCGCAACTGAACGCTTCACCACGTCCCTGCGAACCGATACCGCCGGTGATGTACAGCTGGCGCTGCGCCATGTTTTTCCACAGACGCAGGCAGATCTGGCGTTTTTCTTCGTCCTGACTTAAGCGCGCCAGATGTGCCACGCCGGTCATCAGGTAGACAAAACGCACCGCGTGACCGATGGCCGTCTGTTGATCCGCTAACGGTAAATGCGCCTGGCTGTAGTCCTTATCGTGCGTCATCCAGCCCGCGCCGTAAATCAGCCAGTGCGAAGTGCCACCGCGTTTTTCAAACTCAATGTCGTAATAGTGCGGCTGCGTACCGCGCGCTTCGACAAAATAGCGCGACAGATTCAGATAGCGCGGCTCCTGTGTCACTTCATACAGCCGCATCAGCGCCAGCTCCACCTCCGGGTGGCCGGGATAACCGTGCAGCTTGTGCTCTTCTTTGCCGAACACGCTGTCGATATAGTCAGCAAAGCGGCACACCACGTTCAGCAGGCTACGCTTGCCGGTGGCCTGAAAGAAGGCGACGCCCGCTTCAATCATATGTCCGGCGCAGTAAAGCTCGTGGCATTCGGCCAGATTGCTCCAGCGCTTATCCGGCGCTTTGGCGGTGAAATACGTATTCAGATAACCGTCTTCACACTGGGCGGCGGCAATCAGCTCGATCACCTCGTCGGCGGTTTTCTCAAGTTCCGCATCTGGCTTCTGGCACAGCGACCACGCCACCGCCTCCAGCCATTTCGCCACATCGCTGTCCTGGAACACCATGCCGTAAAACTCCCCCTGCTGCCGCCCGGCGGCGATACGGAAGTTTTCAATCGCATGGCTGGGTTCCGCTTCCGCAATACGATCGTTAAGCGCATCCCACTGATAAGGGATTACCACATCGCGCACCAGTTGCTGGTACTGGCCGAAAAACGGATCGCTGACCTTAAGCCGGTGGAGATCCACTTCCATGATTTCAGGTTTCATTTTTTTGCTCCTACAGGGCCTGGGCGTGACGCTGGCGTAAATCACCGGAAATACGGGCCATCATCGGGTTATTGAGTTTACAGGCGCGGATAGACAGCGCCAGCAGCAGGTGGAACAGTGCGGGCAGCAGGCTTTCCATTGAGAAAATCCCCTGCAATGACGCGGGCGTCTGGTTTTCCGCCCCTGCCCTGTAAGCAACGGCAATAAACACCAGGCTGATAATTCCGGCGCTGGAGGCCCATGCCAGCTTGATAAAGAACAGGTTGAAGGCAAAGTTCATGCCGGAGGAACGCACGCCGGTTTTCCACTCGCCGTAGTCGTCGGCAAAGGCCATCAGCGAAAAGTGCAGCGGTAGGGTAAAGCCAAGGATAATGCCGTTCCCGAGGATCACGACCAACCATAACGTCTGCCAGTCAGGACTGGCGGGCAGAAACCACATAATGACCGCAAGTAAAGCTAACACCAGGTTAGTGTGATAGTAGAGTTTGACCGTATCAATGCGGCGCGACAGCAGGTTAACCATCACCGAACCGATAATGGAAGCGAACGTCACCATGGTAAAAAACAGCGAGGTGTAGGCGGTGCTGCCCTGCAACACGTAGGTGATGAAGTACATGTAGCCGCCGCCGCGAATATTAAACACGTTAATCAGTAGGAATGACATCAACAGCATCAGCAGTAACTGGTCGTTTTTGCGCAGGCCCGCCAGATGTTCGCGCAGGGAAAAGTGGCCCATCATGTTGAGCGACACCCGCTCACGTACCCAGAAGAAGCAGCACAGGAACATTACCACCGCGACGGCGCACAGTACGCCGACGCCAAGCTGGTAACCCTGCGCGGTGTTGCCATGGCCGAGCGTCTCCACCAGCCACGGCAGCCCGACGGAGACCAAAAAGCCCGCCACACCGCACAGCACAAAGCGCCAGGACTGGCAGGCAATGACTTCAGTGTGGCGCGTGGTCATGGTATTGATTAGCGCACAATAAGGAACGTTAATCGCGGTATAGCTCACCGAAAGCAACAAATACGTGCCAAAGGCCCAGGCGATTTTGACCCCCGTTGATGCGTCCGGAACGGTAAAGGTCAGTACGCCGATAACGCCGATGGGCACGGCGATCCACAGTTGCCACGGGCGAAAACGCCCCCAGCGGCTGCGGGTACGGTCAGCAACCGCGCCCATAATCGGATCGGAAATAGCGTCGAAAACGCGCAGCACCAAAAACAAGGTGCCAACCAGTGCGGGCGTCAGCCCGAAGACATCGGTGTAGAAAAAGGTCAAAAAGTTCATGATCAGGCAGGTGATCACCGTGCCACCCGCGTCGCCCAGCCCGTAGCCAATCTTTTCTCGGATCGACAATTTTTCGTCGGGATGACTTCCGGCAATATCCGTTTCCGTCAGTGATGTAGAGGTCATAAAAAGGTTCCTCGTCTGAAGCAGATTTATCCCGATAAATTCGCAGGATTCCGGTTTTAATAAGAAAATTCAGATGTCATTTTGCCCGGAATTACCGTGCCAACAAGGCGATAAACAGGTATAAAAAGATGACGATTCCGACCTGCCGGCAAAACTGTGAGGCCGATCGGCAAATATCAAATAACTTTTTATTAATCATATAGAAAGGTCATTTACGCCTAAAAAAAACGCGAGAAATTACATATCCATGCTTGATTTATCCATAGCGCTTCCGATTAGGGTACAAAACGGCGGTTTGTTCATCTCGCGCGGCGTAGGCAGCCATCCGGCACGCAGGCTGGAATCCTGGGAGTTGATTTTTGTACAACAGGGGACGCTGACCATTAGAGAGAACGACGTCCAGTTTGAGGTTAAGGCCGGAGAAAGCTTGTTGCTGTGGCCTCAGCGCCGCCACGTCGGGATTGGGGATTTCCCGCCGGATCTCACATTTTACTGGGTGCATTTTGACGTGCTGCCCGCGACAACAAATCCGACACAGTTACTCTCGTTACCGCAGCATATCAGCGTCAGCAGCCCACAGTACGTCATGTCGCTGTTTCGTCAGTTTTTAAGCGAACAGGAAAACAGGCGTCACGGCCCGGCACTGGAATTTATTTTGCTGTTGATTTTGCAGCAAATCGCCTCAGCGGCGGGGAGCGAAACCCACGGTGATAGCGCTGGCGTGGCGTTGGCCTATAAGGCGCGCAAGCAAATTCGCACCCAGTATCACCTGCCACTCTCCACATCGCAGCTTGCCCGGGAGTTGCATTGCAACGCCGATTACCTGGGACGGGTTTACCGACGGATATTTCATATGACGATGACCGAAGCCATTCATCGACAGCGCGTCAGTGCCGCAGAAAAACTGTTAATTAGCGATTCGCTGGCACTCAGCGAAGTGTCGGAAAAGTGTGGATTTAATGACGTTGGATATTTTCGGCAGATTTTTCGCAAGCATACTGGCCTGACGCCAGCCGCATGGAAACGGCGATATTGTAAGGAACATATCAATTCAGACTGAAACAAGCGCTGGCCGGATGGGGCGTTTTGCCGCCATCCGGAAAATAGGGCTACGCAGTACCGCCGACGGTCAGGTTATCCACCTTCAGCGTCGGTTGACCCACACCAACCGGCAGGCTCTGGCCTTCTTTGCCACAGACGCCGACGCCGTTATCCAGCTTCAGGTCGTTTCCGACCATCGAAATCTGCTGCATCGCTTCGATACCCGAACCAATCAGCGTGGCTCCTTTCACCGGTTTCGTTACTTTGCCATTCTCAATCAGATAAGCCTCTGAGGTAGAGAAGACAAACTTACCGGAGGTGATATCCACCTGACCGCCGCCAAAGTTTGGCGCATAGATCCCGTACTCTACGGACTCAATGATCTCCTGCGGCGTGGATTTGCCCGGCAGCATATAGGTGTTGGTCATGCGCGGCATCGGCAAATGCGCGTAAGACTCGCGGCGACCGTTCCCGGTCGGCGCCACGCCCATCAGTCGCGCATTCAGTTTGTCCTGCATGTAACCTTTCAGAATGCCGTTTTCGATCAATACGTTGTACTGACCCGGCGTCCCTTCGTCGTCAATAGCCACGGACCCCCGGCGATCCGCCATCGTGCCATCGTCCACCACGGTACACAGCTCAGAAGCCACCAGTTCACCCATATGACCGCTGAATACGGATGTGCCGCGACGGTTAAAGTCTCCTTCCAGACCATGCCCCACTGCTTCATGCAGCAGCACACCCGGCCAGCCGGCACCCAATACGACAGGCAGTGTCCCGGCGGGTGCCGCGACCGCAGACAGGTTCACCAGCGCCATACGCACGGCCTCTTTCGCCCATACGTCGGCGCGGACGTCGCCGTCCAGATCCGCGAGGAAATAATCATAACCAAAGCGCCCGCCGCCACCGCTGGCACCGCGCTCACGTTTACCGTCTTCTTCCACCTGCACGCTGACCGACAGACGCACCAGCGGACGCACATCGGCGGCCAGCGTCCCGTCGGTGGCAGCAACCAGGATCAATTCATACACGCCGGTCAGGCTCGCCGACACTTCCTGCACGCGTTTATCCGCTTCGCGGGCGACTTTATCGACGCGGCGCAGGATATCGAGTTTCTCTTCACGGCTCATGCTTTGCAGCGGATCGACAGAGGTGTACAGCGCCGGATACTCCACGGCACCGAGGGTCTTCACTTTCCCGTCGCCATTGTCTCGCACGATGGTACGCGCGGCGCGCGCGCTCTGTTCCAGCGCCTGCAGGCTAATCTGGTCAGCATAGGCAAATCCGGTTTTTTCACCGCTCACTGCGCGAACGCCAACGCCCTGATCGATATTGTAAGAACCATCTTTAATGATGCGGTCTTCTAAAACCCAGGATTCGTGATAGCTCGACTGAAAATAGAGATCGCCGTAATCGAGACGACGTTCGGCCAGTTGGCCCAGAATGGCAAACAAATCCTGATGTTTCAGGCCGTTCGCCGCTAGCAATTGTTCACTTACCAGGTTCAGACTCATCGTTATTGCTACTCGTTAGTGACTGCGATAGAGGATCTATGTACTGAGAGTGGGGCAATTCCTTGCCCTCGTCAAATCATTGCGAATTTTCTTTCCGCGGCTGGCGCAGGACTTCGTTGATCTGCGGTTTGTCGAGCGGACCGGTGATCCGATAGCGCAGAATCGAGACTTTACTCCACAGCGGTCCAAGCACTTTACTGGCGGCAAAGACCGCCGCGCCAACGATCGGGTTCACCGCAAACGCGGCTGCCACCCCCACCGTGGCGGAGATTTCCGGAGCCACCACCGCTTCAACATCCAGTTCGCGGCGCACCAGGTTGACCGATCCTTTCATGGCGATATCCGCTTCCAGTCCGTCCACCAGCGTGTCGTCCGTATGCAATATGCCGTCTTTGATCCAGGCGGTACTGCGAATGGAGTCGAAGTAAAATCCTTCGTTGAAGGTATCGCTAAAATCAAAGCGTAGTTTGCGCAGCAGTGCGTCAAAGCTCAGCAGGCGCAGCAACTGCCCCGCGTGCCCGGTGCTTAATTCGGTGATATCCCCTTTGCCCAAGCGGGTGCGGATAATGCCGTTCAGCGAGGCTTCTTCCGGCTTCCACGGCGGGTTGCGCCAGTGCAGATCGTAATCAACGTTAAACGACGCGTTGCGAATGGGGGTGGAGACGCCAAAGAATCCTGCCGCCGCATCAATCTTATTACCCCGCAGCTTCCCTTTTAAAGAGGTGCGTTCACTGCCGGGGGTGTTTACCCACTGTCCATCCGCCGTCAGTCGGGTGAAGCCGGTATCCAGCAGGCCGTTACTCAGGTTCAGGGTGTCGCCCTGAATGGCTACATCCGCATCGATACGTCCGTACTTCTGTCCCCACATCCAGCACTCTTCACAGCGCAACTGCACGTCAGGCCAGCCGCGGAAACTAAAGCGTTCTACGGATGCAAATGGCGAAGCTGGTGCGTCGCTTTTATCCGTTGTGGCTACGGTGGGGTTGTAATAAAGGTATTTGATAAAAGCCTGCCACGGCGCGTTATTGCGCATTGCCAGCGTGGCATTGATCTCACGCCCCTGTGCCTCGACTTTAGTGCCATTCGGCGCCGGTTCAGAAACGATACTCAGGTTGTTCCACTGCTGTCCTCCCAGCGTTAACGCAGGCGTACGCAACGTGACATGTTGTGGGAAATTCGCGTTGGCCCCAACGTTATCGACCGCGCCTTTCTGGAACAGGGCCAGCCATTGCGCACCATCCATCGATGGCAGATTCAGCTCAATACCTTCCCGTTCAGGCAAAGGCGGTGCCGTCTGGCTTTCTGCCGTCCAGATTGCACGATCCAACGTCAGTTTCTGATTCAGCAACCAGCGGCTGTTAAAATGATTTTCCTGCCCGGCGCTACCGGTCAGCGTAAAGCTGCGCAGATCGCCGGTTGCTTTGATTTTAACGGGTAACGCCGCGCCAGCCTCTTTATCCAGCGGAGAAGGTAAGTGACTACTTACATTCCTGAGATCGCCGTTCAGTTCAATGTTATACGTCGTGCCGGAATGATACGGCAGGTCAATCCCCACCTTACCGTTCCACGCCATGCTGCCGCCGAGCGCCTCATTAACCTGCGAAGGCAACACACCGGTGCGAGCGGGCTGCCAGTTGCCGTTGAGATTCACCGCGACCTGATAGGCTTTCGCGCCCTCTGTGGTTGTAAAATCAACGTTCAGCGGCTGATTGAACCAATTCGCCGTCATCGGCTCGCTTTTCAGGTTGCCATTGATAAAACTGAATTTGCCGCTGAGGTTTTTCAGGGTGCTGTCGAGCGGTTTGATGAACAGGCTGTTATCGCGCAGCGACACATCGCCCTTTGCGGTAACCATTTCGCCGTCCAGCGGGATATCCAGATGTAAGCGAGCATTCACATCGCCATCGATCTGCAACTGCTCAAGCGTGGCGCCCAGCGACGTCTTCAACGGCGTGTCGTCAAAATACGGTCCTACCGCTTTGCCTGGCCCCTGAATATCGGCGTCAATCAGCAACTTTTCTTTGGCGTAGTCCGGGATAATAGCCGTCAGGTTCGTGGCCTTCACGCCGCCTAAATTGACGCCATCGGTTTTCATCCACAGGCCGTCGTTGAGAAAATCCAGTTCGATACTCAGATCGGTCAGTGCAGGCCAGTCCGGCTGGAAGGCAAATTTCGCATTGCGCAGCGGGACCAGCACTTCAAACTGGCCTTCATTGTGCTTGTACGGGAACAAATGCGGATTCCCGCCGTACACCAGCGTCGCATTATCCGCTTCTCCGCCCTGAATCGCGCCGCTGAGATAGTCCACCAGCGCCTTGCCCATCAGATTCTCCGGGAAGTAACGCCAGGCCTGAGAGCCGTCGTCAGTGCTGATGCCAGCCAGAATCCCCAGCCAGGGGTCATCGCCTGCCGGTTGCAGATAGCGGAAACCGCCGCGCGCATGAACCGCTTTCGCCTTCACGTCGATGTTGCGCCCGTCCAGTTGAAAGCCTTTGTCATTCTTCAGCCAGTTCAGCGTGGCAACACCGTCTTCAATTTCTAATGGCGCGCGAAAGACCGTTTCGTAGGGCATTTTTGCCTGTTTCATCGACGCGGTCAGCGCGCCGTTTTCCACGCTCCCGGAGAGCGTTCCGGAGAAATGCTCTCCCCCAGGCAACAGCTTCCACTGCTTCCATGCCAGATCGCGCCATGACGCCTGAAAACGGGTCTTTTCCGTGGCCTGGAGTGGGATATCCAGCGCCAGGGTATCGATATTTCCACTCGGTTGAGTGGCAAGCCAGATATCACCCAGCGCGGGCGAAAGCTTCGACACCATCGGGCGCAGCCCCTCAAGCCCGGTCAACTCCAGATGGCTGGCGCGAATGCGCAGTTCGTCACTGCGTTTGCTGTCCACGCCGCCGACTTCCTGTTCAGGGATCCAGGCAAGCTGTAGCGCACCGCGCGGCCATGCCTTGCCGTCCATCGTGATGCGGGTATCAGGAATAGAAAACTGCCAGCCGGGCTGTTCACGGCTGATATGTGCCGTCAGGTTGTCCACAGAGAGCGTATGGGAGTGATTGTCGCCTTTCCAGCTCGCTCCGCCTTGTTTCAGCCAGACATCGCCACCGGCGATTTCACCTTTGCTGATGGTCATCCAGCCTTCAAGACTGAAGCGCGCGGTCTCCAGCGCCACGTTATCCTGCATCCACTTGCCCAGCCACGGCTTCACGTCGATGTCGTCAGCCTGCAGCCAGACCCGACCATTATTCAGCAGACCGTCGTCATCACGCAGATCCATGCGCACCTGCATGATGCCGTGCTGGCCGGTCAGACTGGAGAGGCTCACCTGTCCTTCCGCGCGGTGGCGGTTTTTACCGTTAACCCAGGTGAGTTGCGGAATCGCCAGTTCGGCGCGCTGGCCGGAGAGCGTCAGAAAGCTGATTTGGCTGTCGCGGAGATCGAAGTGATCGAACTGGCGCAGGAAAAGATCGTTGATTCGGCTGGCTTCCAGCCCGTCACCGCTTTCGCTGCGCTCAATCGGCGTGTTGGTACGGAAGTTCAGTTGCCAGAAGGTGAGATCGCGAAACTGCCAGCGCATGTGCAGCAAACTCTGCCAGACATCCAGCGCCAGGGTAACGCGTTTAACCGAGAATTCACCGCCGTCTTTCAGTTCCGCGTGGATATCACGCGCTTCGAGGGTGGGACCGAAATTTTGCCAGTTGGCAGAGATCTGGCTGGCTTTGACCGGCAGTCCCGTTGCAGACTCAATTTTGCTGAGGATCGTCGGACGCCAGCTGTCGAGATGCGGTAATGCCAGGCGCAAACCACTGACCAGCAGCGCTACGACAACAACGAGCGCGGCTCCAGTGAGCAATAATATCCCCGGCAATCGCCTCACGCGTCTCTCCTTGTCTGCCTAAAAATGTGACTCACAAACCCACTTCTCCGGATGGCGGCGTGAACGCCTTATCCAGCCTACGTCTGGTTTGTAGGCCCGATAAGCGCAGCGCCATCGGGCACAGTCGTTTTACATCATGACGACGTCAAACTGCTCCTGGTTATAGAGCGGTTCAATTTGCACTTTGACCTGTTTGCCGACAAAAATCTCCACTTCCGCCAGCGCGTGCGACTCTTCCCCTTTCAGCGTTTCCGCAACGGAAGGAGAAGCATAGACCAGGAAGCGGTCAGAGTCGTAAGCATGGTGCACGCGAACGATTTCACGCATGATCTCATAGCAGACGGTTTCCACTGTTTTCACCGTGCCGCGTCCATGACAGGTCGGACACTCGTTGCACAGCACATGCTCCACGCTCTCACGCGTGCGCTTGCGCGTCATTTCTACCAGACCCAACTGGGAAAAACCGTTAATGCTGGTTTTCACCCGATCTTTACTCAGCGCCTGCTCAAGCGAATGCAGCACCCGTCGACGGTGATCTTCATTATTCATGTCGATAAAATCGATAATAATGATGCCGCCGAGATTACGCAGTCGCAGTTGGCGGGCAATCGCCTGGGTCGCTTCAATATTGGTGTTGAAGATGGTGTCATCGAGATTACGATGGCCGACAAACGCGCCAGTGTTGATATCGACGGTGGTCATCGCTTCAGTCTGATCGATAATCAGGTAGCCGCCGGATTTCAGTTCAACTTTGCGCTCCAGCGCACGTTGGATCTCATTTTCAACGTCGAAGAGATCGAAAATCGGCTGACGTCCGCTGTAATGCTCCAGCTTGCTGGTCATTTCCGGGATGTACTCCGCCGTAAATTCCAGCAGGGCTTCATAGGTCAGACGGGAATCCACGCGAATTCGGTCTAACTGCGCGTCGGCAAAATCACGCAGCACACGCTGTGCCAGCGCCAGTTCGCCATACATCTGGTAACGCGTCTGCGGGCGCTTTTTGCGTTCCATCACTTTGGTCCAGACGCGCTTAAGGTACGCAGCATCTGACGCCAGATCCTCTTCACAGACCCCTTCCGCCGCGGTACGGATGATAAATCCGCCCTGCTCGTCGCAGTACTCGGCGACCACTTTTTTCAGTCGCTCACGCTCGGCTTCGCTTTCGATACGCTGAGAAACGCCAACGTGCGAGGCGCCAGGCATAAAGACCAGATAGCGAGACGGTAAGGTGATGTCGGTTGTCAGGCGCGCGCCTTTGGTGCCCAGCGGATCTTTTACCACCTGCACCATCAGGTCTTGCCCCTGACGCACCAGCTCTGAAATATCGCGAACGGTGAACTGCTTCTGCTCTTCCCCCGCCACGCATTCAGTGTGCGGCATAATGTCAGAAGCGTGAAGAAACGCGGCTTTATCCAGCCCAATATCTACAAAAGCCGCCTGCATACCCGGAAGTACGCGACTGACCCGACCTTTGTAGATATTGCCTACGATCCCGCGTCGCGCTTCGCGCTCAATATGAATTTCCTGCAGAATACCGCCATCAATGTACGCCACGCGTGTTTCCGATGGCGTTACGTTTACCAACAATTCAGCCGTCATGTTTATCCCTTTTCTCACGCAGTGAGTTAAAATTGCTCAGCAACTCATACGTTTCAACCAGCGGTAAGCCGACCACGGCGTGATAGCTGCCATTTATCTTCCTGACAAAACAGCCACCCTGCCCCTGAATACCGTATGCACCTGCTTTATCCATCGGTTCACCGCTGGCGATATAGTCAGCGATATCCGCATCCGTCAGCGCTCTGAACGTCACCTCGGTCATCACCAGGCAGTCGAGCACATACTGGCTATCCGCCAACGCAACGGCCGTCATCACCTGATGCGTTTGCCCGGATAATTTACGCAACATCAGCGCCGCATGGTGTGCGTCACGCGGCTTCTCTAACACTTCACCGTTGAGGATAACGATGGTATCCGCTCCCAGCACGGGAAGATCGCGCGGCGTCAGCGCCACACCGGCCCGGGCTTTTTCCCGCGCCAGGCGTGACACATACTGCTGTGCGCTTTCTCCCTCGCCACGCGTTTCTTCTATTCCCGTGACAATACGTTCGAAAGAAATGCCTAATTGCGAGAGCAATTCCTGGCGGCGCGGCGAACCAGAAGCTAAGTATAAAGACGTCATAGAAACCTTTATTGCACTGCAAATTGCTGGCGGACTTTGCGCATCAGCAAGAAAAGCCACGGCCAGAGCACACCGTTGACTACACTACTCCAGAATACTTCAGGCCTGAAAGAGACGTTGATCACTAAAAACTCTGACCAGAAAACAATAATATCCACCACGAGCGAAAGCAACATCACCACCAGCGCCTGTTGCCAGAGCGCCAGATTGCGAAAGAGCTGAAATTTCAGCGCAACCAGATAAGCGATGATACTCATCGACAACGCCCTCACGCCAAGCGTGGAACCGCTAATGAGATCCAGTATGGCACCCATCACGAAACCTGTGCCCACATTGACACGGTGCGGCAGGGCGAGGATCCAGTAGAGTAAAATGAGCAGCACCCAGTTTGGCCGAAAGACAATGATCTCTTCCGGCCAGGGCATCACTTGCAGTAACAGTGCGATAAAGAACGAGAGCCAGATAACCCAGCGTCCCTGGCTACGATAGCTTGCCACTACTGGCCTCCCGGCGCGCGCGGTGCAGGCGGCGTCGTACCAGCTGGCGGAGCGGCAGATGACGAAGTGATACCGGTCGCTGGTGCAGGCACGGGCGGCGGCGGCCCCATCATATCCGGAGACGGCAGCACTTGCGGCATCATCTGCATCAGACGTTCATTCGCGACACGATGCACTTCTTCCGGCGTCATCGGGTTGGCACCGTTACGGTCGGCCCCCCACAGCAGCAGCAGATAGCGCAGACGTTGCAAGCCCGCGGTAGGGCGCGCCTGAATCACAGTGTAAGCACGTTGGGTATCCAACTTAACGGAAGAGACAACCGCCACCGGATAGCCTTCCGGGAAACGGCCGCCCAGCCCCGACGTGACCAGCACGTCGCCAACGCGAATATCGGTATTGGCCGGCAGGTGTTCGAGTTGCAAATCGTCGGTGCAGCCGTTGCCAGCCGCGATCACCCGGATGTCGTTGCGCAACACCTGAATAGGCAAGGCATGAGTGGCATCGCAAATCAGCAGAACGCGGCTGGTCAGTTTCGCCACTGCGACGACCTGGCCGACAACGCCTTTATCGCTGATCACTGGCTGGCCTTCGTAAACGCCGTTCACGCTGCCTTTGTCGATAACCACCTGGTCGCTGTAAGGATCGTTAACCGTGGAGATGACCTGCGTCACCATCTTTTGTTCATCCTGACGCAGCGGCGAACCCAGCAGCTCGCGCAGACGCGCGTTCTCCTGTTTGTACTGCCCCAGCATCAACAGCTCGCTGTTTTTCAGCAGCAGTTCCTGACGCAGCGCCCGGTTTTCAAGCTCAAGCTGGTCGCGCGACGCGAGCGTTTGCGAGACGCCATCAAGCAGTTCACGGGGACCATTGGAAATAAAGTAGAAAGGACTGACGGCGGTATCCATGTACGTACGGATCTGACTGAACGTACCCAGGCGGCTGTCGGCAATAATAACGCCGAGCGCCACCAACACCGCCAGAATAAGGCGAATCTGTAGCGACGGGCCACGGCTAAAAATTGGCTTCATAAGTTTGCGTATTCTCGTATCAGAGTCGGCAGGACAGCGTGACGCTCTCCTGCCGGCATCCGATTACTCTTCGCTGAACAGGTCGCCGCCGTGCATATCGATCATTTCCAGCGCTTTGCCGCCGCCACGCGCCACACAGGTCAGCGGGTCTTCAGCAACAACAACTGGAATACCGGTTTCTTCCATTAACAGACGATCAAGGTTACGCAACAGCGCGCCACCGCCAGTGAGCACCATACCGCGCTCGGAGATATCAGACGCCAGTTCCGGCGGGCACTGTTCCAGTGCAACCATCACCGCGCTAACGATACCGGTCAGCGGCTCCTGCAGGGCTTCCAGAATCTCGTTAGAGTTCAGGGTAAAGCCGCGAGGAACCCCTTCTGCCAGGTTACGACCGCGCACTTCAATTTCACGCACTTCGTCGCCCGGATAGGCGGAACCGATTTCATGCTTGATACGTTCTGCGGTGGCTTCACCGATAAGCGATCCGTAGTTACGGCGCACATAATTAATGATTGCTTCGTCGAAGCGATCGCCGCCGATACGTACAGAAGAGGAATAGACCACGCCGTTCAGGGAGATAACGGCGACTTCCGTCGTACCGCCACCGATGTCCACAACCATTGAACCGGTCGCCTCAGAAACCGGCAGGCCAGCACCAATTGCCGCAGCCATCGGCTCTTCGATCAGGAAGACTTCGCGGGCGCCAGCGCCCTGTGCGGATTCACGAATAGCACGACGCTCAACCTGAGTGGCACCAACCGGTACACACACCAGCACACGCGGGCTTGGACGCATAAAGCTGTTGCTGTGCACTTGCTTGATGAAGTGCTGGAGCATTTTTTCAGTCACGAAGAAGTCAGCAATAACGCCGTCTTTCATTGGGCGAATAGCAGCAATATTGCCCGGTGTACGACCCAGCATCTGCTTCGCATCATGACCTACTGCAGCCACGCTTTTCGGTGAACCGGCACGATCCTGACGAATGGCCACAACGGAAGGCTCATTCAATACGATGCCTTGTCCTTTTACATAAATGAGGGTATTCGCGGTACCCAGGTCAATGGACAAGTCATTGGAAAACATGCCACGAAATTTTTTCAACATACTAAGGGATAATCCTGAAAGCTGGGGCGGAAAACAAAATCCGCTTACTTTACCAACCACACGCAGCAGCGACAAGGCGCAAAAATCATCTGCTACGGTGAAAATTAGTGCAGTTCGTTTCCTTTGTTACAAATCTCTACCTGAGTCCCTCAGGGCTGAGCACTTTAGCAGCAATCCTCGCCCTCATTTGCAACCGGTTTAAGGTCATTCACCTGCATATGTGCTGTTACAAAATGGCGAGCAGACAAGCACACCCCCATGAAGGCACAGCGCGCGTTATTCTACGTGAAAACTGAACAAACGGCAGGTTAAACCGAGTATCTTTGAGAATATTTTTTCACATTGGTATCCAGCGGCTGGGAGGCAGCAAAAAAATCCCCCTGTCCACCGGAAACACCACGCGCTGTCAGCGTCTGCCACTCACCGCGCGAACGTACGCCCGTTGCGTAAACCTGGGTGTTGGTGCCCGAGCAGGCTTCCACCAGACTTTGAACCAGCAACTGGTTTTCCGTTCGCTTCTCAATATTCCTGACCAGACTCGGATGGAGCTTGATCAATTCCACATTGAGTTCTTTAATCCAGCTGGTACTCACCAGCGTTAAACCCGCCTGCGTGACGGCAACCCGAACCCCCAATGCATTCACTAAACGGATAACAGGCTGCAATCGGCTGATGTGTTGACCTACATCCGCCTCTGCAAGTTCAATAATTATGCGTTTTCGTTGCGATTTTTCACACTGCATCAAGGTATCGCGTAACCAACGCTGAAAACGCGGACGAATCAGTGACTCAACCGTCACCTGTATCGCCAGATTCTCTTCTGGCCAGTAGTTCAACAGCGGGATGACACGACTTATTTGTAAGCGGTCATACTCTTCTGATAAACCAAACTGTAAAACCATCGGCATGTATTCCGCCGAACTGACCTCTTCATTACCATCAAAGATGCGGCACATCAGTTCCCGATGATGAACGTGCCCGTCCCGGGTGACGGCCGGTTTCTGATAGATTCGCGGGCCGCCGCGGCTGAGCATCTGTTCAATCAGCGTCCGCCAGCGCACATTGCCACGCCCTTTTTCCGGCAACGAATCGTCATACACCGTCCAGCTATTCCCGCCCTGCAACACGGCGTTGCGGGTCGCCGCTTCCGCATGTTCCATCACCTGTTCGGTCGACTGTCCGCTGCGCCAGGCGCAAATGCCGATATGTACCATATCGTCACGATCGAGCATTTTATTAGTCGGAAGTGCATCAACCGCTTTTAATAATTGTCCAGCCACGCTTTCCGCCTCTTTCAGAGTACGGTGTGGCAGAAGAACGGCAAAGTCGCTGCGGTGGTAGCGCGCCAGCAGTGCCCCCGGATAACGCATCATAAAAGTGGACAATAAATTGATCAGGCTGAAAAGCTCTTCTTCAGCCAGGTTACGCCCCCAACTGTCGCGCAGCAGGTTAAAGTCCGGTAGGCGAATCATCATCACCACGCCATGCGCGCCGACTTTTTCCTGATCGTCCAGCAGCGTCGCCAGTTGGTTGTCAAAAAAGAGTCGATTGCTGAGGCCAGTTTTGGTGTCCTGCGCGGCGTAAGATCGAATCAGCGTATCGAGTCGGCTCCGCTGCTCCTGGGCACTCTGGATTTCGGCCAACAACATATCCAGCGCGCTGCTGGTGCGCGCCGGCCATTCATAGACCGTACCGCGCACGCTGGCGCCGCGTTCTCCGTTCAAAATTCGCGTCGAACGTATCTCCAGCAGTTCCTGGCCGGAAAGTTGGCGCTGAAGCCAACGTACCGACAGAAACAGCATCAGCACAATAAAGCCAATGGCCAGCGTGAGCGGCGCAGTGGTCATCAGTGAATGAAAATAGTTGCCCATCGGATCCTGATAGACCAGATCCATCGTCATTCCCGGGTGCTTCATCAGCGGAACCGAGAGCTCGCGAAAGAGATTACTGGTGCCAACCGGGCGATAGCTGCTGTTGCGTGTTTGGCTATAAATGACCTTATCGCCCTGCCGGAGATCCACGCGCACGACGTCCGCTGACACCATCAGTTCATCGATCTGCGACGTTAACTGTTTGAAATCGCGAGAAACAAGATGCGTATCAATCGCTGTCGCCACCGCCTGGACACGATGGTTCATCTTGTACTGGATAGCATTATAAAAGCTCAGCGAGCAGCCGATCAGGGTGACAAAGATCGTTAACCCGGTGAGCAGCGTGACAAAAGCTGAGAATTTCGTCGTTAATCGCATCCTTGAGTTAACTCCGACGGTTGAATTGCGACACGGAACAGCTTAACCAAACGCAAAATTCGTCCGGTTGCGCAAAGAGTGAGTGCATACTACCAAATCAGGTGTATCTGGCAATTTATTGCGTTGCATCGGCTTCACGTTTCAATTAGCGAGTATAGTCTTCAGACGTCATTTTCCAATCCACCATGCAGAATTGAGGACAGGTTATGCAGGCTTTGATCTTAGAACAGCAGGACGGTAAAACCCTTGCATCCGTGCAGACTATCGAAGAAAGTCGGCTGCCAGAAGGCGATGTCACCGTGGATGTCCACTGGTCCAGTCTGAACTATAAAGATGCGCTCGCCATCACCGGAAAAGGAAAAATCATCCGCAACTTTCCGATGATTCCTGGTATTGATTTCGCCGGCACCGTTCGGGCCAGCGAAGATCCTCGTTTTCATGCGGGCCAGGAAGTGTTGCTGACCGGTTGGGGCGTGGGCGAAAACCATTGGGGCGGTCTGGCAGAACAGGCACGCGTGAAAGCGGACTGGCTGGTAGCGCTGCCAAAAGGGCTGGACAGCCGTAAAGCGATGGTGATCGGTACCGCCGGATTTACCGCCATGCTGTGCGTGATGGCTCTTGAAGAGGCAGGCATTCGCCCGCAAGACGGTGAAATCGTGGTCACCGGCGCCAGTGGCGGCGTCGGCAGTACCGCAGTCGCACTGTTGCATAAGCTGGGCTATCAGGTTGTTGCGGTGTCTGGACGCGAAAGCACCCATGATTATCTCCGCCAGTTAGGCGCAAGCCGTATTCTGGGCCGTGATGAGTTCGCCGAATCTCGTCCGCTGGAAAAACAACTGTGGGCCGGAGCGATTGATACCGTGGGCGATAAAGTGCTGGCGAAAGTGCTGGCGCAGATGAACTACGGCGGCTGTGTTGCGGCCTGTGGCCTGGCGGGTGGTTTTGCCCTGCCGACGACGGTGATGCCATTTATTTTGCGCAACGTCCGCCTGCAAGGGGTCGATTCCGTAATGACACCGCCGGCGCGCCGCGCAGAGGCCTGGCAGCGTCTGGTGAAGGATTTACCAGAATCGTTCTACGCACAGGCAGCGACGGAAATTTCGCTGGCCGATGCGCCGAAGTTCGCTGAAGCCATCATTAATAACCAGGCGCAAGGCCGTACGCTGGTTAAAGTGAAGTAAACACAAACGCCGCAGAAATTTACACTTAATTAACTAAATTTCGCTGCGCACTGACAGACTCCCTGCCATAGTAACTACGCGTTACGCGTACGCCGGGAGCCTGTTATGAAAAAATCACGTCCACTTACTGAAGCCGATGTCACTGCAGAATCGGCTTTCTTTATGCATCGCCGCCAGGTGCTGAAAGCGCTGGGGATCGGGGCTGCCACGCTGTCGCTACCGATAGCGGCGCAGGCGGATCTACTGAGCTGGTTCAAAGGCAACGATCGCCCACCCGCGCCCTCCGGCAAACCGTTGGATTTCAGCAAACCTGCGGCATGGCAAAACGCACTGCCTTTAACGCCAGAAGAGAAAGTCACCGGCTACAACAATTTCTACGAGTTTGGTCTGGATAAGGCCGATCCTGCCGCCAATGCCGGCAGCATGAAAACCGATCCCTGGACGCTGAAAATCAGCGGCGAAGTAGCCAAACCGTTAACCCTGGATCACGATGCGCTGACAACGCGCTTTCCCTTAGAAGAACGAATTTACCGGATGCGCTGCGTTGAAGCCTGGTCGATGGTGGTGCCGTGGATTGGCTTTCCTTTACATAAACTGCTGGCACTCGTCGAACCCACCAGCAATGCTAAATATGTCGCATTCGAGACACTTTACGCGCCGGACGATATGCCAGGACAAAAAGATCGCTTCATTGGCGGTGGATTGAAATACCCCTATGTCGAAGGTCTGCGGCTGGACGAAGCGATGCATCCGCTGACGTTGCTGACCGTTGGCGTTTACGGTAAAGCGCTGCCGCCGCAAAACGGTGCCCCCATTCGCCTGACGGTGCCATGGAAATATGGCTTTAAAGGCATTAAATCGATCGTCAGCATCAAACTGACTCGCGAACGGCCGCCAACCACCTGGAATCTTGCCGCTGCCGATGAATACGGTTTTTACGCCAATGTGAATCCGCATGTCGATCATCCACGCTGGTCGCAGGCAACAGAACGGTTTATTGGCACGGGCGGGATTCTGGATGTCCAACGGCAACCCACTTTACTGTTTAATGGCTATGCCAATGAAGTGGCTACGCTGTATCGCGGCCTGGATTTGCGGGAGAATTTCTAAGTGCGGCTAAGTGCAAAACAGATAACCTGGTTGAAAGTTGCCCTTCATCTGGCGGGACTGCTGCCGTTTCTCTGGCTGTTCTGGGCGATTAATAGCGGCGGGCTCAGCGCCGATCCCGTGAAGGATATCCAGCATTTTACCGGTAGGATGGCTCTGAAATTTCTGCTCGCCGCCTTGCTGGTCACGCCGCTCGCGCGCTACGCTAAACAGCCATTATTGATACGCACCCGTCGTCTGCTGGGGTTATGGTGTTTCGCCTGGGCCACGCTGCATCTGACCAGTTACGCGCTGCTGGAGTTGGGTATCCATAATCTCGGATTGTTGGGACGAGAACTGATTACGCGCCCGTATTTGACGCTTGGGATCACCAGTTGGCTCATCCTGTTCGCGCTGACGCTAACGTCAACACAGGCGGCACAACGAAAACTGGGCAAGCGCTGGCAACTTTTACACAATTTCGTCTATCTTGTGGCGATCCTCGCCCCGATACATTACCTGTGGTCGGTGAAGATCTTGTCGCCTCAACCCATCATTTATGCCCTGCTGGCACTACTGCTTTTGGCCTGCCGTTACAAGAAGTTCCGCCAGTGGTGGCGCTAGTTCGGCGAACTGTGCAGTCGGTTACAAAATGCAGAGACTCGGATGTTATTTGTGTGTTAGCGGTTGATTATCTTCCCTGATAAGACCAGTATTTAGCTGCCAATTGCTACGAAATCATTATAATGTGCGACCTTGGCTCCCTGGACGGCGTTTTTAGACCGCTGAAAAGGTGACAATCGAGCATTGAAGGTATATTTTGTTTTTTGCCGGAGGATTGCAGCAAATCGCAGCATGTTAACCGACAAGTCTCACATAAATCGTTGAGGCGGAATATACCGGCGTCCAGGCAGGCAGAAGCCGTTTTGCCGTCGGGACTCACGCTTTACAGACAGCGCTTAACGCCTGTCACAATCACACTAAACAAAGAGTACGGAACCCACTCATGGATATTCGTAAGATTAAAAAACTGATCGAGCTGGTTGAAGAATCAGGCATCTCCGAACTGGAAATCTCTGAAGGCGAAGAGTCTGTACGCATCAGTCGCGCGGCGCCAGCAGGTAGCTTCCCGATGATGCAACAAGCCTACGCTGCACCAATGATGCAGCAGCAACCTGCTCTGTCTAACGCAGTTGCTCCGGCAGCAGAAGCGCCGGCTGCGGCAGCCGCAGAAATCAGTGGTCACATCGTACGTTCCCCAATGGTTGGTACTTTCTACCGCACCCCGAGCCCGGACGCAAAAGCGTTCATCGAAGTGGGTCAGAAAGTTAACGCAGGCGATACCCTGTGCATCGTTGAAGCCATGAAAATGATGAACCAGATCGAAGCGGACAAATCAGGTGTCGTGAAAGCCATCCTGGTCGAAAGTGGTCAACCGGTAGAATTTGACGAGCCGCTGGTCGTCATCGAGTAACGAGGCGAACATGCTGGATAAAATTGTTATCGCCAACCGCGGCGAGATTGCATTGCGAATTCTTCGTGCCTGTAAAGAACTGGGTATCAAGACTGTCGCTGTGCACTCAAGCGCGGATCGCGATTTAAAACACGTATTACTGGCGGATGAGACGGTTTGTATTGGCCCGGCTCCGTCCGTAAAAAGTTATCTGAACATCCCGGCTATCATCAGCGCCGCTGAAATCACCGGCGCGGTGGCGATTCACCCGGGTTATGGCTTCCTCTCTGAGAACGCCAATTTTGCTGAACAGGTTGAACGTTCTGGCTTTATCTTCATCGGCCCGAAAGCTGACACCATCCGTCTGATGGGTGACAAAGTGTCGGCGATCACCGCGATGAAGAAAGCTGGCGTCCCAACCGTACCGGGTTCTGACGGCCCTCTGACCGACGATATGGATGCTAACCGCGCCCATGCAAAACGCATCGGCTACCCGGTTATCATCAAGGCGTCCGGCGGCGGCGGTGGTCGCGGTATGCGCGTAGTACGCGGCGATGCCGAACTGGCGCAATCCATCTCCATGACCAAAGCGGAAGCAAAAGCAGCTTTCAGCAACGACATGGTTTACATGGAGAAATACCTCGAGAACCCACGCCACATCGAAATTCAGGTGCTGGCTGACGGTCAGGGTAGCGCTATCTATCTGGCTGAGCGAGACTGCTCTATGCAGCGTCGTCACCAGAAAGTCGTCGAAGAGGCACCGGCACCGGGCATTACCCCGGAACTGCGTCGCTACATCGGTGAGCGTTGCGCGAAAGCGTGTGTGGATATCGGCTATCGTGGCGCAGGCACCTTTGAGTTCCTGTTCGAAAACGGCGAGTTCTATTTCATTGAAATGAACACCCGTATTCAGGTTGAACATCCGGTGACCGAAATGATCACCGGCGTTGACCTGATCAAAGAACAGCTGCGCATCGCGGCGGGTCAACCGCTGTCGATCAAGCAAGAAGAAGTGGTGGTCAAAGGCCATGCGGTGGAATGCCGTATCAACGCCGAAGATCCGAACACCTTCCTGCCGAGCCCGGGTAAAATCACCCGTTTTCACGCGCCGGGTGGCTTTGGCGTACGTTGGGAATCGCATATCTATGCCGGTTACACCGTACCGCCATACTATGACTCAATGATCGGCAAGCTGATCTGCTACGGTGAAACTCGTGACGTGGCAATTGCCCGCATGAAGAACGCCCTGCAGGAACTGATCATCGACGGCATCAAAACCAACATTGATTTGCAGACCCGTATCATGAACGACGAGCACTTCCAGCATGGTGGAACCAACATCCACTATCTGGAGAAAAAACTCGGTCTTCAGGAAAAATAAGACTGCATCAGCGTCAAAAGGCCGGATTTTCCGGCCTTTTTTTATTTCTGGGGGTCGTCAATTCCATAAGGTACAATCCCCGCTTTCTTTTTTCACAAGGGACAAAAAATGGACAACCGTTTTGTTCAGGCCCACAAAGAGGCGCGCTGGGCGCTGTGGCTGACCCTTCTCTATCTGGCTGCGTGGTTAGTGGCTGCTTACTTACCTGATTCGGCGATCGGCTTTACCGGTCTGCCACACTGGTTTGAACTGGCCTGTCTGCTGACGCCGCTGATCTTCATTTTACTGTGCTGGGCCATGGTGAAATTTATCTACCGTGACATTCCCCTGGAGGATGACGATGCAGCTTGAAGTCATTCTGCCGCTGATTGCCTATCTGGTCGTGGTGTTTGGCCTTTCTGTCTACGCCATGCGTAAACGGCAAACCGGCACCTTTCTGAATGAATATTTCCTTGGCAGTCGCTCAATGGGCGGGATCGTGCTGGCGATGACGCTGACCGCGACCTACATCAGCGCTAGCTCGTTTATTGGCGGGCCTGGTGCTGCCTATAAATATGGGTTGGGCTGGGTACTGCTGGCCATGATTCAGCTCCCCGCCGTCTGGCTATCGCTGGGGATCCTTGGCAAGAAATTCGCTATCCTTGCCCGTCGCTATAATGCCGTCACCCTCAACGATATGCTGTTTGCCCGCTACCAGAGTCGCCTTCTGGTGTGGCTGGCGAGCCTCAGTCTGTTAGTGGCGTTTGTCGGCGCCATGACCGTACAATTCATCGGTGGCGCGCGCCTGCTGGAAACCGCCGCAGGTATTCCCTATGAAACAGGCCTGCTGATTTTCGGCGTCAGCATTGCGCTGTATACCGCGTTCGGCGGCTTTCGTGCCAGCGTGCTTAACGACACGATGCAGGGACTGGTGATGCTGATTGGCACCATCGTGCTGCTGGTGGGTATCGTGCACGCCGCTGGCGGCCTGAGCCATGCCGTAGAGACCTTAAACGCCATCGACCCGAAACTGGTTTCGCCACAGGGTGCCGATGACATTCTGTCTCCGGCCTTTATGACCTCATTCTGGGTGTTGGTGTGCTTTGGCGTGGTTGGCCTGCCGCATACGGCTGTGCGCAGCATCTCCTACAAAGACAGCAAAGCTGTACACCGGGGGATTATCATCGGCACCATCGTGGTGGCAATCCTGATGTTCGGTATGCACCTTGCCGGCGCGCTAGGGCGAGCGGTGATCCCCGACCTGACGGTGCCGGATCTGGTTATCCCAACGCTAATGGTGAAAGTGCTGCCGCCTTTTGCCGCCGGGATCTTCCTTGCCGCGCCGATGGCGGCCATTATGTCGACGATCAACGCCCAATTGCTGCAAAGTTCCGCTACGATCATTAAAGATCTCTATCTCAACATCCGCCCGGAGCAGTTACAGAATGAGACGCGACTGAAGCGAATGTCGGCAATGATCACCCTGATCTTAGGCGCGCTATTACTGCTTGCCGCCTGGAAACCGCCAGAGATGATTATCTGGCTGAACCTGCTGGCCTTTGGCGGGCTGGAAGCCGTGTTCTTATGGCCGCTGGTGCTCGGCCTTTACTGGGAGCGCGCGAACGCGAGCGGTGCACTGAGTGCGATGATTGTCGGCGGCGTTCTGTACGCGATTCTCGCCACCTTTAACGTTCAGTACCTGGGCTTCCACCCGATTGTGCCCTCGCTACTGTTAAGTTTGTTGGCTTTCCTGGTTGGAAACCGTTTCGGTTCTCCTGCCCCGCAAGTCGCTGTATTGTCTACTGATAAATAAAGAGTTTTGCCATGCCATGGATCCAATTAAAACTGAATACGACGGGCGCTAACGCGGAAGAGTTGAGCGATGCCCTGATGGAAGCGGGTTCCGTTTCCATCACCTTCCAGGACACGCACGACACGCCGGTTTTTGAGCCATTGCCGGGCGAAACCCGCCTGTGGGGCGACACTGACGTCATTGGTCTGTTTGATGCAGAAACCGACATGAAAGACGTCGTCGCCATCCTGGAACAACATCCGCTGTTGGGTGTCGGTTTCACGCACAAAATCGAACAACTGGAAGACAAGGACTGGGAACGCGAGTGGATGGATAACTTCCACCCGATGCGTTTTGGTGAACGCCTGTGGATCTGCCCAAGCTGGCGCGATGTGCCGGATGAGAACGCGGTCAACGTCATGCTCGACCCCGGCCTGGCATTTGGTACCGGCACCCATCCCACCACCTCACTGTGCCTGCAGTGGCTCGACGGCCTCGATTTAACCGGCAAGACCGTCATCGACTTTGGCTGCGGTTCTGGCATCCTGGCGATTGCCGCGCTGAAACTGGGCGCAGCGAAAGCGATCGGTATCGATATCGACCCGCAGGCGATTCAGGCCAGTCGTGATAACGCCCAGCGTAACGGCGTGTCAGAACGTCTGGAACTCTACCTGCCGCAGGATCAGCCAGACGCGATGAAAGCCGACGTGGTGGTCGCCAACATCCTGGCAGGCCCATTACGCGAACTGGCACCGTTAATCAGCGTGCTGCCCGTTACAGGCGGTCTGCTGGGTCTTTCCGGTATCCTTGCCAGTCAGGCCGACAGCGTGTGCGAAGCCTATGCCGATCTCTTCACCCTCGATCCGGTCGTTGAGAAAGAAGAATGGTGCCGCATTACCGGTCGTAAGCAGTAATCTTCCCAGAAACGTGGTCTCATCGCAGGCCACGTTTTTCCGCATTTTCAATACACACGCCTGTATCTTCCCGCGCTAAAATAGTCGCATAACTCATTGAAGTTACGAATATAAAAATCTATTTTATTTAATGGAAGAATATTATGAAGCCATTTTTGAGCAAGGCAGCACTCCTGGCGTTAAGCATTATGCCGTTTACCGCGATGGCGTCGCACTGGAGCTATGAAGGTGAAGGCTCTCCGGAACACTGGAGCTCCCTCAATGAAGAATATAAAACCTGCCAGGCAGGCATGAACCAATCCCCGATTAACATTGAGACCACGCTTAAAGCACATATATCTCCACTCAGTATTCACTACTCCGATGGCCCGATAACGCTTCTCAATAATGGGCATACGATTCAGGCCGGACTGAAAAACACTACTGCGGATACTGTATCAATAGATGGTGTCCCCTTCACGTTGCAACAGTTCCACTTTCACACCCCGAGCGAAAACACCCTACACGGAAAACATTACGCGATGGAGATGCATCTTGTGCACAAAGATGCAAAAGGGGCGGTGGCGGTCGTCGCAGTCATGTTCGATAAAGGGGCGGCCAACGCAGAGCTGGAAAAGCTCTGGGCAACAATGCCTGAAAAAGCGGAGCAAGACGTGAAAATCACCGCGCAGATGGACCTCAACGCCTTGCTGCCTAAGGATAAAACCTACTGGCGTTTCAGTGGTTCGCTCACAACTCCTCCCTGTTCTGAGGGCGTGACCTGGCTTGTCCTTAAACATCCTCTGACGCTCTCCACTGCACAACTGGAGAAATTTACTCACACCATGCATCACGATAACAGTCGCCCAACACAGCCGCTCAACGGTCGGGTAGTGGTTGAATAATCCCTTCACTGCACAATCATCTGCTGAAATGAGAGCATAGTCACATTAAGTCACGATAATCTGCTGATTAATTCAGCAGATTATCTTGTCAGCCCCCGTCGTTGCGAAGAAAAAATGAGAAGTTACGCAAAATTATACGCGTACAGATTTTCGTCACATTTTTATAACGCAATGATTTGTATGGCTAATTATTTAATGGCGTTTACTTTAACGGCGATTCTTTGATCCACCTCAGAGGATTGGTTAAAGTTTGGCCTTTCATCTCGTGCAAAAAATGCGTAATATACGCCGCCTTGCAGTCACAGTATGGTCATTTCTTAACTCATGCGCATCGGACAATACCAGCTTAGAAATCGCCTGATTGCAGCGCCCATGGCTGGCATCACTGACAGACCTTTTCGGACGCTGTGTTATGAGATGGGAGCCGGATTGACCGTATCCGAGATGATGTCGTCTAACCCGCAGGTTTGGGAAAGCGATAAGTCCCGTTTACGGATGGTGCACGTTGATGAGCCAGGAATTCGCACGGTGCAAATTGCCGGTAGCGATCCTGTTGAGATGGCCGATGCCGCACGGATTAACGTGGAAAGCGGCGCCCAGATTATTGATATTAATATGGGGTGCCCGGCTAAAAAAGTGAATCGCAAGCTCGCAGGTTCAGCCCTCTTGCAGTACCCGGATTTAGTGAAGTCGATACTAACCGGGGTGGTTAATGCAGTGGACGTTCCTGTGACCCTGAAGATTCGCACCGGCTGGGCTCCGGAACACCGTAACTGCGTAGAGATTGCCCAACTGGCTGAAGACTGTGGCATTCAGGCTCTGACCATTCATGGACGCACCCGTGCCTGTTTGTTCAATGGAGACGCTGAGTACGACAGTATTCGGGCAGTTAAGCAGAAAGTTTCCATTCCGGTTATCGCGAATGGTGACATTACTGACCCGCTTAAAGCCAGAGCTGTGCTTGACTATACGGGGGCTGATGCCCTGATGATAGGCCGCGCAGCTCAGGGAAGACCCTGGATCTTTCGGGAAATCCAGCATTATCTGGACACTGGGGAGTTGCTATCCCCCCTGCCTCTGGCAGAGGTTAAGCGCTTGCTTTGTGCGCATGTTCGGGAACTGCATGACTTTTATGGCCAGGCAAAAGGGTACCGAATCGCGCGTAAACACGTCTCCTGGTATCTCCAGGAGCACGCTCCAAATGACCAGTTTCGGCGCACATTCAACGCCATTGAGGATGCCAGCGAACAGCTGGAGGCGTTGGAGGCATACTTCGAAAATTTTGCGTAAACAGAAATAAAGAGCTGACAGAACTATGTTCGAACAACGCGTAAATTCTGACGTACTGACCGTTTCTACCGTTAACTCTCAGGATCAGGTAACCCAAAAACCCCTGCGTGACTCGGTTAAACAGGCACTGAAGAACTATTTTGCTCAACTGAACGGTCAGGATGTTAATGACCTCTATGAGCTGGTACTGGCTGAAGTAGAACAGCCCCTGTTGGACATGGTGATGCAATACACCCGTGGTAACCAGACCCGTGCTGCTCTGATGATGGGCATCAACCGTGGTACGCTGCGTAAAAAATTGAAAAAATACGGCATGAACTAATCTCGATTAGCTAATTGCTTGTTTAAAAAGGCGCTACTCGGCATGGGGAAGCGCCTTTTTTATACGCATCTTTTGTGGAGCAGGTATGAACTCACGATTTGAACCACAGTACTTTGGTGATGAATCCGCGTCGATCGTCCACGGAGATGCGCTGACAGAACTCAAAAAACTCCCCGCTGAAAGCGTCGATTTAATCTTTGCCGACCCGCCTTACAATATCGGAAAGGATTTTGACGGCATGGTGGAGTCCTGGGACGAAGGCGTCTTCCTGGGCTGGCTGTTTGCGTGCATAGAAGAGTGCCATCGGGTACTGAAAAAACAGGGCACGATGTACATCATGAACAGTACCGAAAACATGCCGCATATCGATCTCAAATGCAGAACGCTGTTTACCATCAAAAGCCGGATCGTCTGGTCTTATGACAGTTCAGGCGTACAGGCGAAGAAATTCTTTGGCTCAATGTATGAACCCATCCTGATGATGGTCAAAGATGCCAGACAGTACACATTCAACAGTGACGCCATTCTGGTCGAGACCAAAACCGGCGCGCAAAGAGCGCTAATCGACTACCGTAAAAACCCGCCACAGCCATACAACACGCAAAAAGTTCCGGGCAACGTGTGGGAATTCCCCCGCGTACGATATTTGATGGATGAATATGAAAACCATCCGACGCAAAAACCTATCGCCCTGTTAAAGCGGATCATTCTGGCCTCCTCAAATCCTGGCGATACGGTGCTGGATCCCTTCGCTGGCAGCTTTACGACAGGTGCCGTGGCCGTGGAATCGGGGCGTAAATTCATCGGCATTGACGTCAATAACGAGTATGTGAAGATGGGGCTCAGGCGGCTGAACATCAGCTCACACTACTCCCCGGAAGAGCTGACGAAAGTCAAAAAGAGAAAGACTAAAAACCTGTCGAAAAAGAGCCGAACGGCATCGGATGTGGTGAAGATCACAGCAAAGTAAAAGCATTGTAATCCTGCTTTTCTGAACGCGTTTTTCGTGTATATTTCCTGCACGCTTGGGCATGAATACACAGGATTTAGCAATGATTCGTAAGTATTGGTGGCTGGTTGTGTTTGCCGTCTCCGTTTTCCTTTTTGATGCCTTACTGATTCAGTGGATTGAGCTGATCACCACGGAAGTCGATAAATGCCGCAATATGGATTCTGTTAATCCGCTCAAACTGGTCAACTGCACCGATCTGCAATAGCGTTTGATTGATAAGCAGGAGAAATGATTAAATTTATTTTGTCACGTTTTTTCCGGCATTAATTGCATGATATTTTCGTCAGTAATTAACATCCTTAATACATTATCCACCAGCAACGGGGCCTGCTGATAAAGATCGTAGCGGGCGGGATTCATCAACCAGTTTTTCACAATACCGCTAAAACTACCGTGAATAATAATTAAGACGACGTCTAAATCCAGCGTTCTGGAAATCAATCCTTCCGCCATACTCGCCTGCAATGCGTCGCGTAGTCCCTTCTGGCTAAATCCAATTTTCTCTCGTATTTCTTGCTCTGATATCATGCCCTCATGAAATTCGCATTTATGATATAAAATTTGCAACAACGCCTGCTGCCGGGGAATCTCTGCGATATATTGCAATCCTGCGATTAGCTTCTCACGCAACTGCTGTAGCGGATTATCGCAAACATACAACGCTAACCGTTCCTGAATAAGATCGCGTAATGGCGGTTGCTGCTGCCAGAGTTCATTAAAAAGCTGCGTTTTATTGTCAAAATGCCAGTAGATAGCGCCCCGTGTGACCTGAGCCGCGTCCGCAATGTCGTTGAGCGTCGTGTTGCCAACGCCTCGCGTGGCAAACTGGATGATTGCAGTTTCAATCAAATGTTGCCGCGTTTTCAACGCTTCAGCTTTTGTTCTCTTAGCCATAGGTTATCGTATCAGAGGAAGAATAAAAAAATGAATACGACGATTCAAAATCGTCGATAAAAATAACTGTATCATTTCATCCATTCAGAGATGGCATAAAAGCGAACCACTTCAGCACAAAACATTCAAATAAACACCACAAATGAAATGAATATAAATATTCACACCACGAATATATATTTCAAAACATATTAATATCCAAAAAAACATAACAAAACAAAACAGAATGAAAAGGTAAGCACCTCTTCTTTTTGCTTTTACGTGCCGTAACCCAGAGCATAAAATAAGTATTACTTACATCGCACGATAATAATTTGTAGGATAGCCAACTGTTATTTCTTCGTGCACGTTATCGCCTTACCGTTATCCGGTAAATAACGAGCTATTGGTTTTTAAGGAACAGTAATGACGAAACATGCCAGGTTTTCACTCCTGCCCTCATTTATCCTCATCTCTGCTGCGTTGCTTGCCGGTTGTGACGATCAGGGAGATAAGCAAGCTCAGGCAACTGAACCGCAGGTGACCGTTCATGTGGTCACCTCCGCGCCATTAGCGGTAACGACCGAACTGCCCGGACGCACCTCTGCATTCCGCGTTGCAGAGGTGCGTCCACAGGTCAGTGGTATTGTCCTCAAAAGGAATTTCACCGAGGGCAGCGATGTTGAGGCCGGGCAGTCGCTGTATCAAATTGATCCTGCCACCTTGCAGGCGAATTACGACAGCGCGAAAGGGGATCTGGCGAAAAGTGAAGCCGCTGCTGCCATCGCCCGTTTGACGGTAAAGCGCTATGCCCCGCTGGTTGGGACAAAATATATCAGTCAACAGGAATACGACCAGGCGATTGCGAATGCTCGTCAGGCCGATGCGGTAGTTATCGCCGCGCAAGCCGCCGTTGAAAGCGCACGCATTAATCTGGCTTACACCAAGGTCACCTCGCCGATCGGCGGCCGGGTTGGCAAATCCAGCGTCACTGAAGGCGCACTGGTGACCGACGGTCAGGCAACGGCACTGGCTACCGTACAGCAACTCGATCCTATCTATGTCGATGTCACACAGTCCAGCAGCGACTTTATGCGTCTTAAGCAGTCCGTTGAACAGGGCAGCCTGCATAAGGACAGTGCCAGCAGCAGCGTCCAGTTGCTGATGGAAAATGGTAGTGCGTATCCCCTGAAAGGGACACTGCAGTTCTCTGATGTCACGGTGGATGAAAGCACGGGCTCCATCACCCTCCGCGCCGTATTCCCTAACCCGCAGCATACTCTGCTGCCGGGGATGTTTGTTCGCGCGCGAATCGACGAAGGCGTTCAACCAAACGCCATTCTGATCCCCCAGCAGGGCGTAACGCGAACACCTCGCGGTGATGCGACAGTGCTGGTCGTCAATAACCAAAGCCAGGTTGAACCACGCACCGTCATCGCTTCACAGGCCATCGGTGACAAATGGCTGATTAGCGAAGGCTTACAGCCCGGCGACCAGGTGATCGTCAGCGGAATACAAAAAGCCCATCCCGGCATGAAAGTGAAAGCCACCACGGATGCCAATACCCCTGCGGCGAAAGCGGCGCAATAAGGTCACCGGATATGGCAAACTTTTTCATTAGACGTCCGATCTTTGCCTGGGTACTCGCCATCATTCTGATGCTGGCGGGAGCCCTGGCGATTATGCAACTGCCTGTTGCGCAATACCCGACTATCGCACCACCTGCGGTTGCGATTTCCGCGACCTATCCAGGGGCAGATGCGCAAACGGTGCAAGATACCGTGACGCAGGTTATCGAACAGAATATGAACGGTATCGATAACCTGATGTATATGTCGTCCACCAGCGACTCTGCAGGTAGCGTGACCATCACGTTAACCTTTCAGTCCGGTACCGACCCGGATATCGCTCAGGTTCAGGTGCAGAACAAACTGCAGTTGGCGACGCCGTTGCTGCCTCAGGAAGTACAACAACAAGGGATTAGCGTAGAAAAATCGAGCAGCAGCTTCTTGTTAGTCGCAGGGTTCGTCTCTGACAATCCGCAAACGACTCAGGACGATATTTCCGACTACGTCGCCTCAAACGTGAAAGATACGATCAGCCGCCTGAGCGGTGTGGGTGATGTACAACTGTTTGGCGCACAGTACGCGATGCGTATCTGGCTTGATGCCAATCTGCTGAACAAATACCAGCTCACGCCGGTTGATGTCATCAATCAGTTGAAAGTGCAGAACGACCAGATCGCAGCCGGTCAGTTGGGCGGAACGCCAGCATTGCCGGGTCAACAGTTGAACGCCTCCATCATCGCGCAGACGCGTCTGAAAGATCCTGAGGAATTCGGCAAAGTCACATTACGGGTAAACAGTGACGGTTCCACCGTGCGCCTTAACGATGTTGCGCGTATCGAACTTGGGGGAGAAAACTATAACGTTGTCGCCCGAATTAACGGTAAGCCAGCCGCTGGCCTGGGGATCAAACTGGCGACCGGCGCTAACGCCCTGGATACCGCCAGCGCGATCAAAGCCAAACTCGTTGATCTGCAACCTTTCTTCCCACAAGGGATGAAAGTGGTCTATCCGTACGACACAACGCCATTTGTGAAGATCTCCATTCACGAAGTCGTGAAAACGCTATTCGAAGCGATCGTACTGGTTTTCCTTGTGATGTATCTGTTTTTGCAGAACATCCGTGCAACGCTCATTCCGACAATTGCGGTTCCCGTCGTGCTGCTGGGTACGTTTGCGGTCCTCTCGGCGTTTGGCTACTCGATCAACACCTTGACGATGTTCGGGATGGTACTGGCGATAGGCCTCCTGGTCGATGACGCCATTGTGGTGGTGGAAAACGTTGAACGCGTGATGATGGAGGACAAGTTGCCGCCCAAAGAGGCAACGGAGAAATCCATGTCCCAAATCCAGGGGGCGCTGGTTGGGATCGCGATGGTGCTGTCTGCCGTCTTCATCCCGATGGCCTTTTTTGGCGGCTCCACCGGGGCGATTTACCGCCAGTTTTCTATCACTATCGTATCCGCAATGGCGCTCTCCGTTCTGGTGGCATTGATCCTGACTCCGGCACTTTGCGCAACGCTGCTTAAGCCAGTGTCCGCCGAACACCACGAGCAGAAAGGGAAATTCTTCAGTTGGTTTAATGCCAAATTTGACCTCAGCGTTAACCACTACACCCACAGCGTCAGCGGTATTGTACGCAACACCGGGCGCTACCTGATTATCTACATCCTGATTGTCGTCGGGATGGCGATACTGTTTCTACGTCTCCCTACCTCCTTCCTGCCTGAAGAAGATCAGGGTGTGTTCATGACCATGATTCAGTTACCTGCCGGGGCAACCCAGGAACGAACCCAAAAAGTGTTAGATCAGGTTACGCATTACTACCTGAATAACGAAAAAGCGAACATTGAGAGCGTGTTTACGGTCAATGGTTTCAGCTTTAGCGGCCAGGCGCAGAACGCGGGTCTGGCTTTCATTAGCCTAAAACCCTGGGATGAACGTAGCGGCAAAGAAAACAGCGTCGAAGCGGTGATTGCGCGCGCGACCCACGCGTTCAGTCAGATAACGGATGGAATGGTCTTTCCCTTCAACATGCCGGCAATTATTGAACTGGGCACCGCGACCGGTTTCGACTTTGAGCTCATTGACCAGGGCGGGCTGGGTCACGCCGGGCTAACATCAGCACGTAATCAGCTATTGGGCATGGTTGCTAAGCACGCCGATCTGCTGGTCCGTGTTCGTCCTAACGGTCTGGAGGATACCCCGCAGTTCAAGCTGGATGTTGACCAGGAAAAAGCGCAGGCGCTTGGCGTTGCACTGTCAGACATTAACCAAACGATCTCAGCATCACTCGGTGGTTCCTACGTTAACGACTTTATTGACCGCGGACGCGTGAAGAAAGTCTATGTTCAGGCGGATGCGAAATTCCGTATGCTGCCAGAGGACATCAACAATCTGTACGTTCGCAGCGCCAACGGCAAGATGGTGCCCTTCTCAGCCTTCAGCACCGCCCGTTGGGTGTATGGCTCTCCGCGTCTGGAACGCTACAACGGCATGCCATCAATGGAACTGTTGGGTGAGGCTACACCAGGTCGAAGCACCGGTGAGGCGATGGCGTTGATGGAAAATCTCGCGTCAAAATTGCCAAATGGCATCGGCCATGACTGGACGGGAATGTCATATCAGGAACGTCTGTCTGGTAATCAGGCACCGGCACTGTATGCCATCTCACTGATCGTCGTGTTCCTCTGCCTTGCCGCACTGTATGAAAGCTGGTCCATTCCATTCTCGGTGATGCTGGTTGTCCCGCTTGGTGTAGTTGGCGCGCTTCTGGCCGCCTCCCTGCGAGGGCTGAATAACGACGTCTATTTCCAGGTCGGACTGTTAACCACGATTGGCCTTTCCGCGAAAAACGCCATTCTGATCGTGGAGTTTGCCAAGGATCTGATGGAGAAAGAAGGTCGTGGCCTGATAGAGGCAACGCTTGAGGCGGCACGCATGCGCCTACGCCCTATTCTGATGACCTCACTCGCATTCATCCTCGGCGTAATGCCGCTGGTCATTAGTCAGGGAGCGGGGAGCGGTGCCCAGAATGCGGTCGGAACCGGTGTGATGGGAGGAATGCTGACAGCAACGCTGCTGGCCATCTTCTTTGTCCCGGCATTCTTTGTCGTAGTAAGAGGCCGTTTTAACAAATCCCAGAGCTAATGTGTAAATAAAGGCGTCGACGGACGCCTTTATCCTTTCAATATCTTTCTTTATTTATTAAACAGATAGTCATTTACTCTGCGTAATACGAAACTTGTGCCTCCATTATTTTTACAATCCACATGAATTGAGATTATTCCATATGCCAATCTTTTTTTAAGCGGTGGTAAAATTCGGTTCGTATTCGCAAAGCAGCATTCACTATTACTGCATTTAGCGGAACGCTTATTTTTGAGGTAACACCATGAAAAGATTAATTCCAGTGGCATTGCTCACGGCATTGCTGGCGGGCTGTGCACACGATTCCCCCTGCGTTCCGGTTTATGACGATCAGGGACGCCTCGTTCATACCAATACCTGTATGAAAGGGACGACTCAGGATAACTGGGAAACCGCTGGCGCGATTGCTGGCGGGGCCGCCGCTGTTGCGGGCCTGACGATGGGGATCATCGCGCTGTCAAAATAACATTCTCAGAGCGCGGAACATGCCGCGCTCTTAGCCTAAGATCACCTTTTTTCATACCATACAATGTGTTGAAAAATAGATATCTCATTACATTTTAATTATCAATAACGTCCCGACCTCTTCTTTTCTTCATTTATCTTTCAATACTCACCCTCTCGATATTCACGCCCGAAACTGTTATTTCACTTCGCGAGCATTGTTTTAAATATTTTGCTCCAAAATGTGGCTTACGTTTCAATTTCGCACCATTTCAGGGCGCTGAGTTTATTTTTTCCTGTCTACACTCTGCTTATTGCGTCGGATATTCGTACGCAAAACCTGGCACTACCTTTGCTTAAAAGAGTATGGCCAATGCCACAGACAGGTTAAAGACGTTGCAGAACGTCTCTCTATAACAATAATTTCTTTGCCACACAGGATGCATTATGAAAAAGATGATGATTGCCACACTGGCTGCGGCCGGCGTGCTGCTTGCGATTGCCAATCAGGCACATGCGGGTACAACGCTGGATGCTGTAAAAAAGAAAGGGTTCGTGCAATGTGGTATCAGTGACGGTCTTCCCGGTTTTTCTTACGCTGATGCGAACGGGAAATTCTCCGGGATAGATGTGGATGTTTGCCGTGGCGTTGCTGCCGCCGTCCTGGGAGATGATACAAAAGTAAAATATACCCCACTCACCGCAAAAGAACGCTTCACCGCATTACAGTCTGGCGAAGTCGATCTTCTCTCCCGTAATACCACCTGGACCTCTTCGCGTGATTCCGGAATGGGCATGTCCTTTACTGGCGTCACCTATTACGATGGCATCGGCTTCCTGACCCACAACAAAGCGGGCCTGAAAAGCGCGAAAGAGTTAGATGGTGCCACCGTCTGTATTCAGGCGGGAACGGATACGGAACTGAACGTGGCGGATTATTTCAAAGCCAACAACATGAAATACACCCCGGTCACCTTTGACCGCTCAGATGAGTCGGCAAAAGCGCTGGAATCAGGACGTTGCGATACCCTCGCCTCTGACCAGTCCCAACTCTATGCCCTGCGCATCAAACTCAGCAATCCGGCAGAGTGGCTTGTGCTACCAGAAGTGATCTCGAAAGAGCCGCTGGGCCCGGTTGTTCGTCGTGGCGATGACGAGTGGTTCTCTATTGTGCGCTGGACGCTGTTTGCCATGCTGAATGCCGAAGAGATGGGCGTGACGTCGAAGAATGTCGATGAGAAAGCGGCGAACCCTGCGACACCAGACATGGCGCATCTGCTGGGCAAAGAAGGTGACTACGGCAAAGATCTGAAGCTCGACAATAAATGGGCTTACAACATCATCAAGCAGGTGGGTAACTATGCGGAGATCTTTGAGCGCAACGTCGGATCGGAAAGCCCACTGAAGATCAAACGTGGACAGAACAATCTCTGGAATAACGGCGGCATTCAATACGCACCGCCAGTGCGTTAATTCGTTGTGATGTAACGGGCGCCGCACAGGCGGCGCTCAGTTCAGAGTCATGGTTACCGAGGCTTTCTTATGTTCCATCGCCGCTCAAGTGTAAAAGGGTCACTCTCCTTTTCAAACCCTGCGGTCCGCGCCTGGCTGTTCCAGATCCTCGCCATTCTTGCGGTCGTTGCAGTTGCAATCTATCTCATTCATAACACGATAAATAATCTAAGCAGTCGCGGCATTACCTCGGGCTTTGCCTTTCTTGACCGTAGCGCTGGATTTGGCATTGTCCAGCACCTGATCGACTATCAACAGGGTGACACATACGGACGCGTTTTTCTGGTGGGTTTGCTTAATACGCTACTGGTTTCCGCGCTGTGTATTGTCTTTGCGTCATTTATCGGCTTCTTTCTCGGGCTGGCGCGCCTGTCGGATAACTGGTTACTGCGTAAACTCTCAACGGTTTATATCGAGACCTTCCGTAACATCCCGCCGCTCCTGCAAATCTTTTTCTGGTACTTCGCGGTTCTGCGCAATTTACCCGGCCCCCGCCAGGCCGCCAGCGCGCTGGAGATGGTCTTTTTAAGCAATCGCGGACTCTATATCCCGTCGCCACAGTTAGGAGAAGGCGTGCTCGCTTTCGTGCTCTCGACAGCAATTGCTATTGCGCTGTCCGTGGGTCTGTTCCGTTTCAATAAAATGCATCAGATGAAAACGGGACAGTTATGCAGAACCTGGCCCACGGCATTAAGCCTGATTGTGCTGCTGCCGCTCATCGCGCACTGGCTTTTTGGTGCGGCGCTGCACTGGGATATTCCACAGCTACGCGGCTTCAACTTCCGTGGCGGAATGGTGCTCATTCCTGAACTGGCGGCCCTGACGCTGGCGTTGTCGGTATACACCTCAGCATTTATTGCCGAAATCATTCGTGCCGGTATTCAGGCCGTTCCCAACGGTCAGCATGAAGCCGCCCGTTCTCTCGGGTTGCCCAATACCGTGACACTTCGCCAGGTCATCATTCCTCAGGCGTTACGCGTCATTATTCCGCCACTGACCAGTCAGTACCTGAATATCGTGAAAAACTCATCGCTGGCTGCCGCCATTGGCTATCCCGATATGGTATCGCTGTTCGCCGGCACGGTGCTTAACCAGACGGGACAGGCCATTGAAACGATCGCCATTACAATGTCGGTGTACCTGATAATTAGCCTGACCATCTCGCTGCTGATGAACATCTATAACCGGCGAATCGCCCTCATTGAGCGCTAAGGAACCATGATGACAAAAGCATTGCTGTCTCATCCCATGCGCCCGGCCAGTAACGGTCCTGGTCGTTCGATCTTATGGGTACGTAAAAATCTCTTTTCCAGTTGGTCAAACAGCCTGTTGACGCTGTTCTGTCTGTGGCTGATGTGGGAGTTAATTCCTCCCTTGCTGAACTGGGCGTTCCTGCAGGCCAACTGGGTGGGTTCCACCCGTGCTGACTGTACCAAAGCGGGTGCCTGCTGGGTGTTTATTCATGAACGTTTTGGACAGTTCATGTATGGGCTGTACCCACACGACCAGCGCTGGCGTATCAACCTGGCGTTGATCATCGGGTTGGGCTCCATTGTTCCGATGTTCTGGAAAGCGTTGCCGCGTCGCGGACGCTATATCGCCGGCTGGGCCGTCATCTACCCGATCGTTGTCTGGTTCTTGCTGTATGGAGGTTTCCTTGGGCTGGATCGTGTTGAAACGCGTCAATGGGGTGGGCTGACGCTGACCTTAATCATCGCATCAGTCGGGATCGCGGGGGCATTGCCCTTAGGGATTTTGCTGGCACTGGGACGTCGATCCCACATGCCCGTCGTGCGGATCTTATCCGTCATTTTTATCGAGTTCTGGCGTGGCGTACCGTTGATCACCGTACTGTTTATGTCTTCGGTAATGCTGCCGCTGTTTATGTCAGAAGGAACCAGCATTGATAAACTTATTCGGGCGCTGGTTGGCGTAATCCTCTTTCAGTCAGCCTACGTCGCAGAAGTGGTTCGTGGGGGACTGCAGGCATTACCAAAAGGGCAATACGAAGCAGCAGAGTCGCTGGCGTTAGGCTACTGGAAAACCCAGGGACTGGTCATTCTTCCCCAGGCCCTGAAGCTGGTCATCCCTGGGCTGGTCAACACGATTATTGCCCTGTTTAAGGATACCAGCCTGGTCATCATCATCGGCTTGTTCGATCTGTTCAGCAGCGTGCAGCAAGCGACGGTTGACCCGGCCTGGCTGGGTATGTCGACGGAAGGGTATGTCTTCGCTGCTCTGATCTACTGGATTTTTTGTTTCAGCATGTCGCGCTACAGCCAGCATCTGGAAAAGCGCTTTAACACCGGGCGTACACCGCACTGAGGATTCTATGAGCCAACTATTAATACAACCTGCCGACGCGATGATTACGCTGGAAAACGTCAACAAGTGGTACGGACAGTTTCACGTACTGAAGGATATCAACCTGCGCGTAAAACAGGGGGAACGCATTGTATTATGTGGCCCCTCGGGCTCGGGGAAATCAACCACCATCCGCTGTATTAACCATCTGGAAGAACATCAGCAGGGACGAATCATTGTCGATGGAATTGAACTGAATGAGGACATCCGCAATATTGAGCGCGTCCGACAGGAGGTCGGTATGGTATTTCAACACTTCAATCTCTTCCCCCATCTTACCGTTCTACAAAACTGTACGTTGGCGCCCATTTGGGTGCGTAAGATGCCGATAAAAGAAGCTGAAGCGCTGGGAATGCACTACCTGGAACGTGTGCGTATTGCAGAGCACGCGCATAAATTTCCAGGACAGATCTCCGGCGGACAGCAACAGCGCGTAGCCATTGCCCGCTCGCTATGTATGAAACCCAAAATTATGCTGTTTGATGAGCCCACATCAGCGCTGGATCCCGAGATGGTGAAAGAGGTGCTGGATACGATGATAGGCCTGGCGCAGTCAGGGATGACAATGCTTTGCGTAACACATGAGATGGGATTTGCCAGAACGGTGGCAGACAGGGTGATCTTTATGGATCGCGGGGAAATTGTTGAACAGGCACCGCCGGATGAGTTTTTTGCTCATCCTAAATCAGAACGTACTCGTGCATTTTTATCGCAGGTAATACATTAATCAGAATGCAAAAAGGCCACCCTGATGGGTGGCCTTCTGCTTTTCTGTACCCAACTCCGCCTGATGGCACTGCGTCTATCAGAACTACAACACAGGAAAAACAAAAGGCCCTGTCTTTCGACAGAGCCTTTTGTTTTATTTGATGTCTGGCAGTTCCCTACTCTCACATGGGGAGACCCCACACTACCATCGGCGCTACGGCGTTTCACTTCTGAGTTCGGCATGGGGTCAGGTGGGACCACCGCGCTACAGCCGCCAGACAAATTCTTTTCTACTGTGCCGAACTTTAACCTAATTAAGTGGTGCTGATACCCAGAGTCGAACTGGGGACCTCACCCTTACCAAGGGTGCGCTCTACCAACTGAGCCATATCAGCACGCTAAATTTGATGCCTGGCAGTTCCCTACTCTCACATGGGGAGACCCCACACTACCATCGGCGCTACGGCGTTTCACTTCTGAGTTCGGCATGGGGTCAGGTGGGACCACCGCGCTACAGCCGCCAGGCAAATTCTGTTTTATCACCCCG